>JBIILW010000084.1:0-7186 GCA_044338265.1 Bacteroidia bacterium
CACGTTCAAAATGCAAATAGCAAAGAAAAATATTTGGTTGGAAAATACGATTTAGAAGTGTTGACTTTGCCACGCATGTTTTTTAAAGATGCTGCTGTTGATCAAAACATGGTAACTACCATTCAAATTCCACAACCTGGAAAATTAAATATTAACTATCCAATCCAAAACTTTTATGCCGATATCTATCAAGTAATAAGAGGCGAATTAATTTGGGTTCATAAACTTCCTGTAGATGTTCAAAAACACAATATAATTATTCAACCAGGCGATTATAAGTTAATTTATAGAGGAAAAGGAGCTACCAGAAGTAACAATACTTTTATTAGAGAATTTAAAATAAACTCGGGACAAGCCACCAACATTACTTTGAATTAGTAATTTGTTTAACAATAATTTATTAGGATAAATATTTGATTTCTGTTTTTATTTAATAATTTTGAATTTATTAAAACATTTAAAATCAAAGTCTATGAAAAGAAACATTCTATCAATTGCTTTTGCTGCTTTTGCAATCTCGTTTACTTTTACATCTTGTAGTAAAGACGAAACAGCTGCTCCAAGCGGGCCTTCAGTATCACTTACAGACAGTACAGGTACTGGAATTGTAGATACTACTAATTTCTTTACTTCTACCTGGATGACACTTAAAGTTACTCCTTCAGCAGGAACTACCATTGATGCAATAAAAACTGATATTAAAGTTAATGGAGTACTTGTGGCTCCTGGTTCTTATGACGTTGTAGATGCTACACAAAAAGAAGGATTTTCGGAAAGTGTACCCGTTGATTTTATTGTAAGTGTCTTGAAAATTGCTTTTGGCAAAACTGTTACATTTGTTGTGAATGTAAAAGACAATAAAGGTTTAATTAAAACTGTTGAATTAAGCTATAATGTAAAGGTTGACAATACCCTATTAGCTTCTAGTGAAATAGAATTGGGCGCCCAAACGAATGCTACTATTCCATACAAATTTGTTGGATTAGCTAATAATTTTGCAACTTATACTGCAGGTTTAACCGGAACTGCTAAAGCAAACTCAAGTCTTATTGATTTTGTGTACTATTATGGCACAACTGATAAAAACGCTTTTGCAGCTCCTAGTAATGCCAATGGTGCTAAACTTATTTGGAACTCAGAAATAAATATGTGGGGAGTTCAAAACAAAACAAAATTTTTAGCAAGTACCCTTACTCCAACTGAATTTGATAATATTAAAAACACAACAAAAGTAGACGACTCTTTTGCTGCCATTGATTTTACAACAGGTACAACCGATAAAATTACTTCATTGGCTGTTGGTTCTGTTTATGCTTTTCAAACTGCTGCTGGCATTAAAGGATTGGCTAAATTTACAGCTATTTCGGCAGATGCAATGGGTTCAACTAAAGTTGTTTTGATTTGTCAAAACTAAAATTCCTTATAAATACTTAAGTAAAAAACTGCTTCATAATTGGAGCAGTTTTTTTTGTGAATAATAGTGGCAAATAAATTTGGTAGTTTTAGCTTTGCAATGTTTATTTTGCGAAGCAATTAATACAATCTCATCTCAATAATTATACAAAATGAAAACATTTGAAATTCAAAACACTAAAGATACTAGAAGCGGATTTGGCGAAGGATTACACGAACTTGGCAAAAAAAATGAACGCGTAGTTGCACTCTGTGCCGACTTAATTGGGTCTTTAAAAATGGATGCTTTTATCAAAGATTATCCAAATAGGTTTTTTCAAATGGGAATTGCAGAAGCAAATATGATCAGCGTAGCTGCTGGTTTAACCATTGGTGGCCATATTCCTTTTACAGGAACATTTGCAAATTTTTCAACCGGAAGAGTTTATGATCAAATTCGTCAATCGGTAGCATATTCAAATAAAAATGTAAAAATTTGTGCTTCTCACGCTGGTTTAACTTTAGGCGAAGATGGTGCAACTCATCAAATATTGGAAGATATTGGCTTAATGAAAATGCTTCCAAATATGGTGGTAATCAATCCTTGCGATTTTAACCAAACCAAAGCAGCAACCATTGCCATTGCCGATTACGAAGGCCCAGTTTACTTGCGTTTTGGTCGTCCGGCCGTTCCTAATTTTACTCCTGTTGACCAACATTTTGAAATTGGAAAAGCCATTATGTTAAATGAAGGTGTAGATGTAAGTATTTTTGCAACCGGCCATTTGGTTTGGAAAGCCATAGAAGCTGGTCATATTTTAGCCGAAAAAGGTATCAATGCAGAAATCATAAATATTCATACCATTAAACCTTTAGATGCTGCCGCAATATTAGCGAGCATTGCTAAAACTGGTTGTGCAGTTACTGCCGAAGAACACCAAATGAATGGTGGATTAGGCGATAGCATTTGCCAATTATTAGCAACAAACAACCCAACTCCTTTAGAAATGGTAGCGGTGAATGATAGTTTTGGTGAAAGTGGAACTCCCGACCAATTAATGGAAAAATATGGCTTAACTGCTAATGCAATTGTAGAAAAGGCATTGAAAGTAATTGCAAGAAAAAAATAATATTAAACTTTAAAACAAAAAAGAGGCTGTCTCAAATGCCTTAAAATGCTCGTCAGTTCGAGCGAAGTCGAGAATCTAATAATCACGTTTTCAAAACATTTCGACTACGCTCAATGTGACAAAACACAAAGAGGTCGTCCTTTTGAGACAACCTCTTTTTTTATTTTTTATAATTAGCAAATCAAATTTATTTGCCGTAAAAGCCTTTATAACGTTCATTTTGTGCTAAGGCAAAAACGGTTAACTCTTCCATTCTTTTTCTTACCCTTCTTGGAATATCATAAATAGTTAATTTAGCTGTTAATGATTTTGCTTTTGAAAAATCATCCACAAAAATGTATGCTTCAATTAAATTTAAGTATGTAGCATAAGTAACGTCTTCATCTATTCTTGCTTTTTTGTTTTCTACATCCGATTCTAATAAAGCTTTTTCCCAAATAGCAATGGCTTCATTTATTTTAGCTTTTGCCGCTACTTTTTCGTAGTTTTCTGTTAATGAATTATAGCCTTCTATTACTGCTAAGTATGCAGTTTGATAATCGCTGTAATCTACTTTTTTATCTTTTACCAAATAAATATCTGCCATATAATTAACCTTTTTAAATGCATAATTGTCATTTAAAAGAGTTTGAATAACACTTAGGTTTTTTTCTACCGTTTCATTTTCCAAAAGATCTTGAATTCTTGCTTTGTTTGACGACCACCAATTATTTAATTCATATTCACTTTTGAATTCACCTGGTGATTTATAAATAAGATCTTTGTTTATTTCCATTGGAACTTCATTGTATACTACTCCTTGTGGGGTTTCTACAAGTAATGTGATTAAACGTTTGTATTTAATTTGATATGAATATGCTTTGTAAGGTGTTGATTTTCCATTGCTGTAATAAGTCATATCAGCAACTTTCATTTCAGGAACCAAAGGACTTAAATCACCCAATTGAGCAGTAATATTAACTGCATTGGTTGCGCCTGGTTTAAAGCCTTCTAATTTTAAATAAGTACCTGCTAATTGTTCCGCGTTAAAAACTTTAGCTAATTGAGGCATAACAGGTGTATTTTTGTAAGGAATATTAGGTGTTTTTTTGTATGGCTCTCTGGGAATATTTTTAACAGGTTTTCCTTCTTCGCCCAATTCTCTTTCGGCTAATTTTTTTATAATTGACTTTTTATCGTACAATTCCTTTTCTTTTAAATAGGTATCATTGGCATACTTTAAAAGAGCAGGATAAGCAAGCAAGTCTTTTTGGTATTCCGCTTCGGCTTCTTTTAATTTAACAGCATAGGCAAGCAAGTCTTTTTGATAATCTTCTTCGGCTTTTTTAACCGCTAAATTATAATCATCCATTAGCTTTTTATTGATGGCTTCTGCGCCACTCAATATTTTACTTGTATAGTTTTTTATGCTTTTATCAAGCGGTGTTGAGGGTAATTGAATGTAGTCAAACTTAGTTTCCATTTTGTCTACATCCTGAGCTTGAATGTTAAAAGAAATGGCAAGTAAGACAGCGCCTATGAGTATGTTTTTTTTCATTTTTCGATATTTTGTGGGCAATGATAATAAAATAAAAAAGAATAAAAAATCCAATTAATTATTTAACACTATTCTATTTTTAAATAAGAAATTTTTAAGAAAATTGTTGGAGTTTTCATAAAAAAAATTGAAGTAAAACATCAATTCCTTTTAATATATTTAATTTATGATTAGCCTAGTAAAAAGCGGGTTACAAATCCAAACCAGCGGGTAAATCAGTTAATGTAATATTGGTTGCCTATAGAAAGAAGATGCTTGCGGCATGACGTTTTTTCGTCTATCGTCCATCAACCAAAAAGCTAGTTGCCAGAGGCCACTGCATTTACACCCAAATAGTCTTCACATTACAAAACTCTCGTAATCCAAACTCACCAAGCTCGCGGCCAAATCCCGATTTTTTGATACCTCCAAACGGAAATCTCGCATCACTTTTTACTATTTGATTTATATAAATCATACCGCTTTCTATGTTGTTAGCTATTTGTTTGGCTTGCATAATGTCTTTGCTCCAAATACTGGCACCTAATCCGTAACTGGTGGCATTGGCTAAAGCCATGGCTTCTTCTGTTTCATTAAAAGTATAAAAACTTATCACAGGCCCAAACAATTCTTCACTAAAAGCCCTTGCTGTTTTTGGAATATTGCCAATAATAGTTGGCGGATAAAAGAAACCTGTTGAAGGAATATTTTTTGTTTGGTGTAAAAGTGTTGCGCCAGCACTTAAAGTTTCATTTACCTGGGTATTTAACAATTCTTGTAAGTCTTTGCGGGCCAATGGACCAATGGCAACATTTTCATTGATTGGGTTTCCTATCACCAATTTATCCATCTTTTCAATCAATCCTTTTAAAAATTCATCTGCAATGCTTTGATGAACTATAAAACGTTTAGCTGACACACAACTTTGCCCATTATTTTGAAAACGAGCTTGCACTGCACCAATTAAAGTTTGCTGCAAATCGGCATCAGCCAATACAATAAAAGGATCGCTGCCTCCTAATTCTAATACCGATTTTTTAATGTTTTTTCCCGATAAACTTGCAACTGCCGAACCAGCTTTTTCGCTACCAGTAAGTGAAGTCGCGGCTATTCTTAAATCATTAATTAAGTTTTCTATTTGTTTTTCGCTGGCAAAAATGGTTTGTATTACGCCATTTTCAAAACCACATTGGTTCAATAAATTTTGCAAGGCTAAACTACTTTGAGGTACATTTGGCGCAGGTTTTATAAACACACAATTGCCACTCATAATGATTGGAATGGCGCTTCGCAATACTTGCCAATAAGGAAAATTCCAAGGGAAAATTCCTAATACCACTCCTAATGGTTCGT
The DNA here is from genome assembly GCA_044338265.1 of Bacteroidia bacterium. GTDB lineage: Bacteria > Bacteroidota > Bacteroidia > UKL13-3 > UKL13-3 > JAAFJM01. The sequence goes on from JBIILW010000084.1 coordinate 5,392, forward strand.
ATTTAATTTCTACCGTTGCACCTGTTTCCGACTGACTTAATTTGCTTTGCAAAATATCGGCACTTCGGGTAGCGTAATATTCGCAAAGGCGAACACTTTTTAAAACTTCGGCTTTGGCTTCGGTTTTAAGTTTACCCATTTCTAAGCAAGCTATTTCTGCTAATTCATCGGCATTTTCCTTTAATAAATCCGAAAGCATTAACACACATTTTGCCCTTTGGGCAAAAGTAGTATTTCGCCAAATTTTAAATGCCTCTGAGGCTTGTTGTAGGTTATTTTCAAGCATTGAATCACTGATAAAATCAAAGCTTAAAAGGTGTGCTTCACTGAATGGATTAATGGATTTAAAATCTTTCAAATTTGTGGTAATTATAACTTAGCAATGGCCGCTTTGGCTTGTTGCTGTAGGTAGTTTTTGTAGTCGTAATTTTTATATTCCAATACTTTATCGAAATAGGTTTTTGCAAGTTGTTTAAAATTTAGTTTTTCGTAAATAAAACCTAATTGCAAACAAGCGTTTGCAGCCATAAATTCGTTTTCTTTGTAATTAGCTTTAATGGTTAAATCAAAATATTCAATGGCTTTTGAGAGCTTATTACTTTCGTGATAGATTCGTCCTAATCGGTAGCAATATTCTACTTTTTCGAGTTGGTTTTTAAAAGAAGTAATGGGTTTGGCCATCAATATTTCTTCGGCTTGTGCATAATATCCACCATCAAAAAGCAAACGAGCTTTCAACAATGATTTTTCAGGAAAATAGCCATTTCCCCCACTTGAAGCGAGTTTATTCTTTTCACCACTTTTTGAAATATTAGTGGCAATGTTTCTATACAACAAATAATTGGCAGTATCGTTTTTAAACCATGCACACCAACTTAATTTTAAATAGGCATCCTTATTGTCGTTTTTATCTTTATTGGTAGCTATAAACTTTCTAAAGTGTGTTGCTGCATTTAAATCTAATCGTTGGAGCAAAGCGGAACCATGCATCATTTCCAAATATGGAAACGAAACATATTCATGTCCGGTTGGCTTTTCGTTTAATGCCACAAGGCAAGCTTCATTATTATCAGTTCCTTTGGCGGCAAATGAACGAATACATGCGCTCATTAAATTGGTTTTGTAATCGTTGGTGTATTTGTCGGCAAGCGCCCAAGCTTCCTTTTTGTTCTTTAAAAAATTAAGGTTAAATAATGTATAAAAATATTGCGCGTTTTTGCGCTCCATCAATATTTCCTTGTCATCCGCTTTTTCTACATATTCTTTCATTAGCTGCAAGCCTTCGTTCAAATCGGCTTTCATACCAGCAATGCTTACAATCCAATGATATGAATCGGGAATGGTTCCTAAAATGGCTTTTATAACTCCCAAATCTTTTTTGTTGGCAATAAAATTGGGGAATTTTTGGGTGTTTTCTTCTAATAATTGGTAACATGATCTAAAATCCCAGGCAGCACCAACATATTCCTCAAACATCCCTTTTAAAAAAGCACTTTGTAAATGAATTTCCGACTGTGCATATAACTTATATGGATTGTTGTTATCAATTTTTTTTAGCGCTTCTATCCTACCCGATTTTGCTTTTTCAAAAGCAATAAAATCTTCTTGTTTTTGCAAACAAAGGATTCTATAAAAATCAATATAATTATCGAATAAATGAACGGCCATGTTCATTTTATTGCTTTGCTTTTCAGCATCAACAAAGGCTTTTCCTTTTTCTAAACGCAAAGCCGCAATGTGTTTTTGGGCTTCTAATAAGTTTGGTGAAAGCACAAATGTATAGGGACTTGCGACA
>JBIILW010000085.1:0-7184 GCA_044338265.1 Bacteroidia bacterium
CCAATAGCTAGTTTACTTTCAAAATCTGCTGGCATTGATTCTACTTTAGCAATTTCTTTTGGTCAATTAAGAGCTTTACTAGTTTCGTTAGGGGTTAAAGTCAATGAAACTAAATCATTAAAATGGAAAATAAATGCGGTGGCAGGTCCATTTACGATTAGTTCGGATACCATTATAACAAACTTTACATTGTCATATGGATTAAGTGTTCAAAACCAAATGGCTAAAACATTAGTAGCTTATCCAAATCCTTGTAATGAAAATATTTTTGTTCAATTACCTGCTTTATTAAGCAATACTGCAACAATAGAAATAGTAGATTTAACAGGAAAAGTGTTAATTACTAAAACCATTGACAACAAACAATTGAGCGAAGTTTCTGTAAATACTAATTCTTTAACAAAAGGAATTTATTTACTAAAATTAACTTCAGACATCGAAACCTTTATTCAAAAAATAATCAAAGAATAATTGAATTGATAACAAATAAAAAACCCTGGTTATTGAAAGATAATCAGGGTTTTTTATTTAAGAAAATTATTTATAGAAACAAATTTGACATACATTTGCCTACTATGACAAGTATAAACACGAACTCAGGCAAAAGCGAATATTTTATAGCATTAGAAGACCAACATGGCGCACATAACTACCATCCTATTCCAGTAGTAATTGAAAGAGCTGAAGGTGTTTTTATGTACGATGTAGATGGGAAAATTTATTTCGATTTCCTTTCGGCCTACAGTGCCGTTAACCAAGGTCATTGCCATCCACGCATTATAAATGCAATGATTAACCAAGCTCAAAAACTAACTTTAACAAGCAGGGCTTTTCATAATAATATATTAGGCGAATACGAACAATTTATAACCAATTTATTTGGTTACGATAAAGTTTTACCCATGAACACAGGCGTAGAAGGTGGCGAAACTGCCATTAAATTAGCCAGGCGCTGGGGTTATGATGTAAAAGGAATTCCTGAAAATAAAGCGGAAGTTATTTTTGTAGAAGGAAATTTTTGGGGCAGAACCATGGCAGCCATTTCATCAAGTAACGATCCTAGTAGCTTTCAAGGATTTGGTCCATTTATGCCCGGTTTTAAACTAATACCTTATAACGATTTAGCTATATTAGAAGAAACATTTAAAGCCAATCCTCATATTTGTGCATTCATGTTTGAACCTATTCAAGGTGAAGCGGGAGTTGTTGTTCCTCACGATGGATACTTACAAGGAATACGTAATTTATGCACGAAATACAATGTGTTAATGATTGCCGATGAAGTGCAAACTGGACTTTGCCGTACTGGCAAAATGTTAGCTTGCGACCACGAAAATGTTAAACCCGACGTATTAATTTTAGGCAAAGCACTTTCGGGAGGAACCATGCCAGTGGCAGCAGTTTTAGCTAATAACGAAGTAATGTTAACCATAAAACCTGGTGAACATGGAAGTACTTATGGCGGAAATCCTTTAGCTTGTGCAGTAGCAATAGAAGCATTGAAAGTATTAACTGAGGAAGGTTTGGCCAATAATGCGGAAGCAATGGGAATCATATTCAGAGAAAGAATGGCTGAATTAATGCAAAAAACAAATTTAATAAAATTGGTTCGTGGACGAGGCTTATTAAATGCCATTGTAATCATGCCGTTTGGCAATGGTAAAACTGCTTACGATGTTTGTTTAGCTTTAAAAGATAATTTGTTATTAGCCAAACAAACTCATGGCGATATTATAAGGTTTGCACCTCCGCTAACTATTACTGAAATTCAAATGCATGCAGCTTGCGATATCATAGAAAGAGTAATTTTAAGTTTGTAGGAAGATATCTATGAAAATTATAAACTACTTTAATTTTTAAAAAACATTTTAAATACTTTGTCAAAGTTAAAGACTTTGATAAAAATTGTAAATAAAAACCAACATCATAACTTTCTAGAGGCCATCTTTTGTTCTCTTCAGGAAATACTCTTTTAGGAGTTAAATATTGATAAAAAGACTGTATATTATAGGAATTACTTATGCCTAAACCAGCAAGTATTGTTAAACGTTTCGTAACCTTTAAATACTGTATTTACTGGTTTCCCGTGAAAAAGTTGGCTGTTAAATTTATTACGAACAATGTAATTAAATGCACCCATATCACCAGTATAATCCGATTTGTTGTGTTGGCTATATGCAGTATGAAAATCCACCAATTCTTTCAACAATGAAGTCATAATTGTTATGTTGCCTCCAATAATTCCACAATTTAATAATGAACTTTCTGCAAATTTTTGTTCATATTCAGCAAATTCAGGAATCTGATTCCTAAAATGGGTTGAATGTTTCATCATCCATTCATTTTGTAAAGTTATTGGTTCGTCACCACAAAAAAGTGAAGTTGGATTAGCTTTAAACAACTGCTGTTCAAAAGGATTATTCAAAACTTCTACATCGGTGCTATCGGTTATAAACAACAATTCTATTTTATGACCGTAATTCAATAAATAATTAAAATACACAAAATACCTGTAAACACTTAAATTGTAAATTGGATTATAAGTTACTTCCTCAAAACTTATAAACTGACTGCTGTATTTTGCCACAGTTTCCGCCGAAAAACTATTATGAAAAATAACACCATGTAGGTTTAAAGCTTCAATAGATTTTACCCATTTTTCAATTAATGAAAATTCATTGTTAGGCAATGTTTCCGATCGATTTACATCAAATACGCCAGTAAATAGGCAAGCAAAAATTTGTTGTTTATGCATGTTTTCAAGTAAGTTAAATATTCAACATGCTGTTTTTTAACTTAGAACAAGTACTATTTGGAATATTTCGGTAATAAATATAAGTGCGAAGATCTACTTTTTTAACAGTATATTTATTTGATACTCTTTCATAAAAATTGGCATCTGCACCATACATACTATAAAAAGGATTATTTATAAAAACTTCTTTTTTACCAAACAGGGTTGCAAATAAGATGCAATCATCTACATGTATTACTTTCGATTTATCTAATCTATCTGGAATATAATAATCAGCTTCATTGTCAACAATGGTTTGTGAAGTAGAAGCAATCAAATCAGCGTGATTCATTTGTTCCAAACAACTGCTTAGATGATTGATTTTAAATTCATCATCGGCATCTATAATGGTTATAAACTGACCAGAGCTTTTGGTTATACCTCTATTAATTGATTCTGCTTGACCGCAATTTGGATGATAAATATAAGTAATAATTGAGGGAAATAATGCAGTGAAATTAACCAATTCGTGTTGAAAAATTTGATCACTTCCATCGTCAATAATTATTAATTCAAAATCGCTCATGTTTTGACGCAATACTGAATTAATGGCACGTTTTACCAACTCAATTGGAGTATTGTAAATAGCTAATAATACTGATACTTTGGGTTGTTTAAACATTTGGAATTTCAAAATTTTTGGTTGCAATAGTAAGATTATTTATATTGACAATTGTTATATCAAGTTTAAATTATTGATATTTTTAAAACGTCATACAATAAAGTTTTAATTGTATATCATTTATGCAGTATTTTCGCATTTAGTTTGTATTTTTAATTCAATAAATATTCAATACCATTTTATAAATTTGCTAGCGTATTTGATTCAGTAAAAATATAATTTGTTAACAGTCAATCAAACTCATAGCAATATCATTGAAAGAGTAATTTTAAATTTTTAATCAATTAAAATAATTTTTTCCAAAATATTTTTCTATTTATAAAGCTATATTTATACGCAAAATAAAAATTTGCGCCATACAGATTTTGTAAACCAAAAGTTTCCCCAAATTTATCGCTTCCAATAGTTACACTTTTATACCTCAATGCCAAACCTAAGTTAATATTTTTGTATTCATTTAAAATAAAAGGCATACAAATTGTTAATTCTTCACTTTCATAGCGTGGTATAAAAGCAATTGTATTCATTCTAGACAAGGAAGGCATTTTGGCTAAAGTAATTCTTTGAACAATTGTAGCATTTACATAAAAATTTGAATTCAAATTATAGTCATATTGTAAGCTAATAGCACTTGGAAGTATTAACCAAAAACTATTAAACGTTTGCGTTTTTTCTGCTCCTACATAACTTCTAAGCGTGGCATCTATCACTGAAATATCGTACTTAGCAATGGTATCAAATTTGTTCCAATTCAAACTTCCATTTATAATATTAGTAGCCAATGAATTTTTAAAATACTGAATAGCGCCAATGTCTAAGAGTGAAATGCCTACTTTCCAATTATACACTTTTGTATTATTTCCATATTGATATAAATTTGGACAATAACGAGTGCCACTAGCAGCATTTTTCTGAACGGAATAGCCAATATCAAAGCTAGCACCAATTCCATTCAATGAAACGCTACTATTTGAAGTGTTTTTATACTTTTTACTAGTTGATGGACCCGAATAAGCATAAGAAAAATCAGAGCTATCAAAAATTAATTTATTTCCATCATCATTCCAGCCGTTGTATCCATTATCATAAATATATCCGCCTGCTAATCCAAAAAGTGCTTTTACCGAAAAACCCAAACGATGCGTATACTTATGGTTGTCATTTATTACATGTGCGAAACTAAATCCTAGCTCGGCCCAACTTCCAAATGAAACTTTGGTGTTTTCCGTTTTCATTTGTTTCTGAATTATTGGCTTATAAGAAAGCCCCTCAAAAACAGCGGTTGCTGATATTGTATTCATGTTAGTAACACTTAAATGAGTTTTAAAAGCAGTAGTGATAGCCAATGATGTTTTTCTACTAATAGCAAATAAAAAAGAAGGCCCTAATACATTTACTCCGCCAAAAACATAACCATTTGATTGAAAATCTCTTTTAAGCAAAAGATTTCCCGGTTTAAATGAATCTGAAGTATACTTATAGTTTTCAAACCTAAGTCTATTAAAATTATTGTTAAAACCTAATTTAGGTACAAAAGTAGGTTTGGTAAAAAAATCATTATTATTTATATAAAGATCTGCCCCTAAAATATTTAATTCAAAGGTAACAGGTTGAAAACAAATATTAGCTGGGTTTATTTGTAAACTGTATAATCCTGCATAGTCACCTGTAGTTAACCCAAATTGATTTTGAGCTTTAATATTTAAATAAAAAAAACAAAATATTACTACAAAATAGTTTTGTAAAAATAATCTAAAATTGTTTTTTTTATTGACCATAAATGATGATACAAGGTTACATTATTACATTCATTTATTACTATTGAATTTAATCAATTTTTAAAATTAACATTAAAACAATACAGGTATTAAATAAAATGTAACTTTTTTTTAATTTATTTACTTATTAAAGGCGGCTTTTCCTTGATCTAAAAACTTCACGAAAGCTGCTTCGTCAGTGTCATAAAAACGAGGTGAAGTAAGGACTTTTTCGTTGCCATCAATCAACACATATTGCGGCTGAGCAGAAAAATTATATTTAGAAATTTGTAAATCTTGATTTTGTCCACCAATGGTTTTTTTAACTTTTCCATCTCTGTCAGAGGTGTACCATTCGTTTTCAGGTAATTCTTTGCGTTCGTCAGCATAAAGAGAAACAATGATAAAGTCGTTTTGTAAGCGTTTGAGCACTTCTGGTTTAGCCCATACATATTCTTCCATTTTACGACAATTCACACAAGCATGGCCAGTAAAATCAACAAATAATGGCTTTCCAGTTGCTTTTGATGCAGCTAATGCTTCTTTGTAATCAAAATATCCTGTTAAACCGTGAGGCAAATGTAAAAAATCAGCATGTTTAGCTTTTACAGTTGATGGGTTGATGGCTTGATTAGTTGATTGTGAAATATTGTTTTCAGCACCTAATATAAAATCTTGCGTTTGCATAGGCGGTAATAAACCAGAAAGTGCTTTTAATGGAGCGCCAAATAAACCAGGAATCATATAAACACCAAAACAGAATGAAATAACGGCTAATCCAAAACGAGGAACACCTATAAAAGGCATATCGCTATCGTGGCTGAACTTTAATTTTCCTAACAAATACATTCCTAATAAGAAAGCTATTACAATCCAAATGGTCAAATAAATTTCTCTATCTAATATTCCCCAATGGTAAACCACATCGGCAGTGGATAGGAATTTAAATGCAAAAGCAATTTCAATAAAACCCAAAACTACTTTAACTGAATTAAGCCAACCGCCACTTTTAGGCAGGTTTTGTAACCAACTAGGGAAAACAGCAAATAGGGTAAACGGCAATGCCAAACCAAATCCAAAAGAGGCCATTCCTAATAATGGTTTTATAAATTTACCTCCCACTGCTTCTATGAGTAAACTACCTACAACCGGACCGGTGCAACTGAAAGAAACCAAAGTTAAAGTAAATGCCATAAAGAAAATTCCTGCAAAATTGCCCATGCTACTTTTAGAATCTATTTTATTGACAAATGCGTGAGGCAATGTAATTTCAAACATGCCTAAAAACGATGCTGCAAATACCAAGAAAATGACAAAGAATAAAACATTTGGCAACCAATGTGTACTTAACCAATTTCCAAAATCCGGTCCTAAACCAAAAAACGCAAAAACCAAACCTAGCGATGCATAAATGCCAATAATAGAAATGCCAAAAGTGATAGCTCTTGTAATTCCCTCTGCCCTTGTGCTACTTTTTTTAGTAAAAAAACTTACAGTCATTGGTAACATTGGAAAAACGCAAGGAGTGGCTACTGCAATTAATCCGCCTAAAAATGCCAATATTAAAAAACTAAAAAAACTTTCAGTTGCAGGTTCTGACAATGGAATTGCCGCTATAACTTCTGATTTTGATAATGTATCTTTTTTTGTTTCTGAGGCAATATTTGTTGAAGTATCTGTTGTTGAAATTACATTTTCAGTGTTTTTGACATCCGTATTATTTTCAATTGTAGTTTCGTTGGAAGCTGTTATTTTTAAATTTTTTACTTCATAATCTTGTTCATAAGGCGGCATGCACATACCAGTTACTTCTGAGCATTCTTGAAAATAAAGTGAAACTTTTATTTTTGGATTTCCTGTTAATATTTTAACTTTTTGAATAAACTTAGCAGTTCCCTTCATTGTGCTGACTGTGCCCGGCCATACTTCTTCATAATGTTTATGGCTTCCAATTGGAATAGTTTTGCCAACTAATTGATATGATTTATCTTTAGCCCATGTAAATTCTGCA
>JBIILW010000086.1:0-7134 GCA_044338265.1 Bacteroidia bacterium
TCCAGGTTTTGCGGGCTCCACAGCTGGTAAAATTTGTGTAAATGGAACATTCAGAACCCAATGGGTTGGATACGGTGGTGGAAATGCATTTGTTAACGATGCTACAGGACTTAATGCCACTCCAGTAGGAAGAGGAAGTGCACCTACTACTCAAAATTTTGGAATTCATGGTAATATTGGACGTTTTGGAATTGGTTTGAATATTTGGCAAGATCAATTAGGATTCACCAATACATTGGCTCCAACCATTAGTTTGGCATATATTCATCCGTTTGATAATGGTTCAAAATTAGCTGGAGGAATTGGTGTTGGAATTATTCAAAATTCTATGGATGGTAAAAAATTAGAGCCATTTACAACAGGTGATCCCAAAATTCCAACCGGAACTGTAACTGGTTTTTCTCCAAATGTAGATTTTGGTTTGTATTATACCTTACCACAATTGAGCATTTTTAATGATGTTTATTTTGGTGTATCTAGTTTGCATTTAAATAGTCCATTAGTTATATTGGCAGAAGATGGAAAATCTGGGGAATATAAATTGCAATCGCAAAGACATTATTATGCAATGGCTGGTGCAACCTACCAACAGGTTATTCCAAATTTAGATTTGAATCCAAATGTTATTTATAAATCAGACGGTACAAAACATAATTTTGATTTTAATTGCTTAGCAATTTATGACCAAAAAATTATTGGAGGTTTAACTTACAGAACGCCCCAAGAATTTTGCGTATTAGCTGGATATAATTTCCCTTTAGGTGCAAATTCTTTGAATTTGATGTATAGTTACGATTTAATAACAAGTGATATTATTTCATATAGCCAAGGTTCGCATGAAATAACATTAAAATATTGCTTTGGGTTTAAATTTGATCCAAAACCACCAAAACCTTTTTTTCCTATTAAAACACCAAGAATGTTATAATAAAAATAAATTGTTTACGTTTAAATAATATACATTTTACATAAAATTGTTAATAAACTTGTATTTTTCAATAGAATTTATATTTTTGCCTTTTAGTATTTAAAAATTTTTGAAAAAAAAATGAATAAAATAAACTCAATATTGTTAATTATTGTAGCTGTTACATTGGCAGGTTGCAGCTCCAATAACGGTGAACTTACTGGCGTTCCAGGACGTAGACAGTGGTTTCACCCACAACCTCAAGGTACAGTTTATGTGCCTACTGGTTCAATTCATATTGGTGCCACAGAGCAAGATGTGCCTATGGCAATGTTAGCTCCCAATAAACAAATTTCGGTTTCTGCATTTTATATGGACGAAACTGAAATAACAAACAATGAATATCGTCAATTTGTATATGCAGTTGTTGACTCATTTATGAGAACAAAACTTGAATTTACACAGGAAGTAGATGATGGATTTGGGAATAATTATATAGCTTTAGATTATAATAAAAGAATTGAAAAAAATTCTGACATTTCTGCATTGCAAGACATGTATTATAATGAAGCTGAAAGCTATTATCGCCAAAAGCAATTAGACGTTCGTAAGTTAGAATATAAATACAATTATATTGACTTGAAAGCTGCAGCAGCTTTGAAACGTCAAGATGCATACAAAAGATCAAAAGCTGATTTCAAAAAAGAAAAAGTTGTTAAAATATATCCAGATACTTTAGTGTTCATCCGTGATTTTACTTATTCTTATAATGAACCATTATCTCAAGTTTATTTTTGGCATCCAAAATATGATGACTATCCTGCAGTTGGTATTAGTTGGCATCAAGCTCGCGCATTCTGTTATTGGAGAACCAATCATTTAAACAGTTTTTATACAGATGTAGATGAGCCAACAGTTACTGAATTTAGATTGCCAACAGAATACGAATGGGAATATGCTGCACGTGGTGGTAGAGATCAAAATCATTATCCTTGGGGTAACTATTATGTAAGAAATGCTAAAGGTTGTTCATTGGCAAATTACAAACCAGGTAGAGGCGAGTACGTTTCAGATGGTGGTCTTTATCCAATAAGAGTAAGTTCTTATTTTCCTAACGATTTTGGTTTGTACGACATGAGTGGAAATGTTGCAGAATGGACAGCAACTGCTTATGAAACTAATACAAATTTATTCTCACATGATAACAACCCTGATTATCAATTTGAAGTTGTTGAAGATGATCCAGATGTAGCTGAAACCCTAAAACGTAAAGTAATTAGAGGTGGTTCATGGAAAGATGTAGCATATTACTTACAATGTGGTACTAGAACTTATGAATATCAAGATAGTTGTAATTCTTATACTGGTTTCCGTTGTGTAATGAGTTATATCGGTCGTTCGAACAAAGACAAAAAATAATAAACAAATTAACTAACTAACAATTAACAAAAAAAAATTAAAAAGACATGGCAAACAGTTTCTTAGAAAGCAAAGGATTTAAGTCGTTCATGGGTAAAGCCTATGGTTTAGGTGCGGCAGTAGTAATCGTTGGAGCATTATTTAAAATTACGCATTGGAAAGGTGCTGATACAATGTTAACAATTGGATTATTAACAGAAGCAGCTATTTTTACTGTATCAGCTTTTGAAAAACCACACCAAGAACCAGATTGGACTTTAGTTTATCCAGAATTATCAGGATTAGATTCAAAAGAACCTAAAAAAGCAAAATCTGGATTAGGTTTAACTCAACAGTTAGATAAAATGATGGAAGAAGCTAAGATTGGTCCAGATTTGATTAATAGTTTAGGTAATGGTTTCCGTTCTTTAAATGAAAATGTATTAGGATTGAAAGATTTGTCAAGTGCAGGATCAAAAGAATACGCTGGTCAAATAGAAAGAATGACAAAGAATTTAGCTTCTTTAAATTCAGTGTATGAATTAGAGATTACTGAATCTAATAATCATTTAAAATCAATCAACGAGTTTGTTGGTGGTTTAAATAAAACTGTTAGTACTTTAAATGATTCTACTAAACAAGCAGAAACATTTAAATTAGAAATGGATAAGTTATCTAAAAACTTAACTTCATTAAATGGAGTTTATGGTAACATGTTATCAGCTATGACTGTAAAAGGATAATTTCTTTTACATTATAAATAGTTCAATAAATAAATATTCGTTTTTAAAATAAATAAAAAATAATGTCAGGAGGAAATGTATCACCAAGGCAGAAGATGATAAACATGATGTATTTAGTGCTTACAGCATTACTTGCATTGAATGTATCTGCCGAAATTTTAAGAGCCTTTCACTTAGTGGAAGTGAGTATGGAAAAAGCGGGAGCAAATATCGATAAAAAAAATTCAGATATTTTGAAATCAATAGATTCATATGTAACCAATAATCCTTCTGATGAGAAAGGTAAGAATGCGCAAGTTCAAGCAGCTAAATGTAATAATACAGCAACAGCAGCTTTAAAATACTTAGGTGATTTGAAAACTTTGTTAGTAGATGGAGTTGACAAAGACGGTAAGCCTAATCCTAAGCATTCAGGTAGAAAAGAAGGCAAAGAAGATGGAGAAATTGAGGATGCTTCTAACATGGAAAAGCATGCTAATTTATTCATTATTCAGGGAAAAGGTGCTGAATTAAAAAACAATATCAATAAATGGAGAACAGATATGATTTCGGTATTGTCTCCAGATTTACAAAAGCTAATCAAAAGTGATTTAAATACCGATGTAAGTAAAGGAAGTACGCAAACTTGGGAATCAGAATTGTTTGAACATTCACCATTAGCAGCTGTTATTACTTTATTAACTAAAACAGAAAATGATGTAAAGAACACCGAAGCTCAAGTTTTAGATGAATTGAAAAAAGATTTAACAAAAGTAAATATAGTAGTTGATCAGTTTGAAGCTAAAGTAATTCCTAACAGAGGAACTTATATTATAGCTGGTGGAAAATATGAGGCTGATATATTCTTAGCTGCATCTAGTTCACGTTCTACTTTTGATTTATCTGTTAATGGTACTAATGTAAATGTAGAAAGTGGTATTGGTAAATATTCAGTATCTGCAAGTGGTCAAGGATTGAAAAAATATAAAGGTGTTATCACTCAAAAACAAATTGATGGAACTGATAAAAAATATGAATTTGAAAGTGAATATTTTGTAACACAACCTTTAGCAGTAGTTTCAGCAACTAAAATGAATGTAATTTACAGGGCAATCCCTAATCCTATTTCAGTTTCTGTACCAGGTTTTGATGCGAGTCAAATAACAGTTTCTTCAACTGTAGGTTCTTTATCTTCAGCGGGTCAAAATGGTATGTACAATATTATGGTTGCTCCTGGTGATGTTAATAAAGAATTGACCATTTCTGTATCTGTAAAAGCTGATGGAGCTACCAAGAAAATGGGAGAAATGATGTTCCGTTTAAAAAATATTCCAAAACCAAATCCTCAGTTAGGAAGTATAGAAGCTGATGGCGAAGTTGAAGCAGCAAAAATAAAAGCGGGTAATGCAGTTTTTGCATTATTAAAAGATTTCGCATTTGAAGGTATTAAATATGATGTAAAGAATTTTACAATTATTTTCCAACCTAAAACAGGTGCTTCAATAGTAGAAACAGTTAATGGAAGTAATTTAGTTCCTGCTAGAATGAAAGGTGTATTACAAAATGTAAGAACTGGTGATAAAGTTTTAGTAGTAAATATTAAAGCTCAAGGTCCTCAAGGTTTAGTACCAATACCTAAAGGTGTAATTGCAATTTGCAAATAATATAAATATGAAAAAGAAAATAGTATCAATTTGTTTATTACTTGCTGTGTTTTTAAATGTAAAAGCACAAGGAGTGTATGATGATTTCATATATAATCGTCAGGCAGTAAAAGAACGCAAAGTTGTTTCTTGGCCTTATTTACGTGAGGCAGATGTAACTAGCTCGAAAAGAGTAGTTAGAATTATTGATGTAAGAGAAAAGCAAAATCAAGTGATGGCTTGGCCTAAAAATCCATTAGCTGTGATTTTATTTGAAGCATTGCAAAAAGGTAAAATGGTTCCTTATAGAGATGATTCATTGAGCGGAACTTTTACACAAGAAGAAATAATTGCTATGACTATTGATACTTCTTTTGTTGAAAACCCAGATCCTAATAATCCTGATGAAACAGTGATGGATACTGTAATCAATATTTTCAGACCAATTGATAGAATTAAACGTTACAGGGTTGTTGAAGATTGGATTTTTGATAAAAAACTAAGTACTTATTTCGTTAGAATTATTTCTATTGCTCCTCAATTCAAAAGAGTTGTTGGTGGTGTAGAGCTTACCGAACAAGATTTATGTGTTTTGAAATATCACGCCAGAGAAGCGGATCCAATGACTCCAGTAACTGAAATGGATTTAAGACATCTGTTTATCAATTATGAAGTTTTTAATCGTCAGAATGATGCTGCAAGAGTAACTTTTGATGATTGGTTTGAATCTAGACAATTTTCAAGTTATATCATTAAACAATCTAACGAACAAGATTTGTATATTAAAGACAGAGCTGAGTTTAAAGATAATGGTGTGGCTGCAATATTAGAGGGCGAAAGAATTAAACAAGATCTGTTTGAAAAAGAACACGATATGTGGGAATACTAATGTTTAGTTTTCTTATTAAAAAAAAGGCTTTTACAATTTGTAAAAGCCTTTTTTTATGGATTATATTTCTTTATATCAAAGTGAATTCGGTTATCGTTTAAAGGTCATAGCGAGTGATATTTTTTTTCGAAAAATCAATGTAAAATTACGTTGGGTTATTCCGTAGGAATTTTCCTTGACTTAAACAATCATTTATTTACACAAAATTGGTTTTTACATTCAATGGTAATTATTAGCAAGGAATCCCGCTCTGCGGGACTTCGGAATGACCAATTTTTAACTTTTGCCTTATAGTTTAAGCTTTATATGAAAATCGTCATTGTAAGGCACGAAACAAACTTAACTATATATTGTTTCGAGGCATACCATTTACGACTATCATCAACAATCTGTGAAGGCCATATCAACTTAAAAATTTAGCATAAAAAAACCACCCTTATGAGGTGGTTTTTTTATGCTATAAAATAAATTTATTCAAAACTATTTCAATTTAAAAGCTTTCTTTACTTTTTCTACATAATCTAATTTTTCCCAAGTAAATAGTTCTACTTTTTTAGTTACTTTTTTACCATCAGGGCTACTAAATACTTTAGTAACTACTTCATTTTTTCTACCCATGTGACCATAAGCAGCGGTTTCGCTATAAATAGGATTACGTAACTTTAAACGAGTTTCAATTCCGTAAGGAGTCATGTCAAATGTTTTTTCAACTATTTTAGCAATTTCTCCATCAGTCATTTTAACTTTTGCAGAACGATAAGTTTCAATAAAAATACCCATTGGTTGAGCAACGCCTATAGCATATGATACTTGTACTAAAACTTCAGTACAAAGTCCAGCTGCAACTAAGTTTTTAGCTATGTGACGTGTAGCGTAAGCAGCACTTCTATCAACTTTACTTGGATCTTTACCAGAAAATGCTCCACCTCCGTGTGCACCTTTTCCACCATAAGTATCAACAATGATTTTACGACCTGTTAAACCAGTATCACCATGTGGTCCTCCAATTACAAATTTACCAGTTGGGTTAATGTGGTAACTGATTTTATTGTTAAATAAATGAGCGTATTTTGGGTAATTCTTTTTTACTCTAGGAATTAAAATATCAACGATATCTTTTTTGATTTTAGCTAACATTTTAGCTTCTAAATCAAAATCATCATGTTGTGTTGATACTACAATTGCATCAATACGTACGGGTTGGTTTTTATCGTTATATTCTAAAGTAACTTGACTTTTCGCATCAGGACGTAAATACTTAATAGCTTTATTTTCTCTGCGTAATGCAGCTAATTCTATTAGAATTGCATGTGCTAAATCTAATGCCAATGGCATGTAGTTATCAGTTTCGTTGGTTGCATAACCAAACATCATACCTTGATCACCAGCGCCTTGTTCTTCTTTTTTCTTTTTATCTACACCTTGGTTAATATCTGCTGATTGTTCATGAATAGCTGATAATATACCACAAGAATTAGCTTCAAACATGTATTCCGATTTGGTATAACCAATTTTACGAATTACTCCACGTGCTATTTCTTGCACATCTAAATATGCTTTTGATTTTACCTCACC
>JBIILW010000087.1:0-7122 GCA_044338265.1 Bacteroidia bacterium
TACGCAATCATTGTCTTTATCAGGACAGCCATTTGTACAGGGCTTCCCAGGAATAGCTATGCAATCATCTTCATTGTCTGAAACGCCATCATTATCAAAATCAGTGCAGCCATTTAATGCAATAGTGCCATAATTTTTCCAACATTTATCTTTAATGTTTGTAATGCCATCACCATCTCTGTCATTGTTTCTTCCAATATTCCAATTAATTCCAGCCCTTATATTTACAAACTTCGCTTCATCATATTGCATGACTGCAATTAAATTATCGCTGAATAAATAAGTTTGAAAGGGTCCAAGGTTCAATGAAAAGCCAAGGCCTGCATTGGTGAAATTGTTGTTGTAATAAGTTCCACTAATTCTTAAGTCCAATATTGACCATACTTTTTTGGTAAATGATAAACTCAAAGCGGGATTGAATTTTTTGTTTCCAAAATTATTAAAAAACACAAAGTCAAACATATTATTATAATTCAAGGCATACTGCGCTCCTAAATATAGTTTTGCATTTAAATTAGTGGTGTAGGAGTTGGAAGATTCCGTGGGTACAAATACTTTATTAGTGATTGAATCTTGAAGTTCAGTAATTTTTATTTCCAGTGAATCTAGTTGACTCGGGTCTTTTAAATAGACACCTTTATAATTAAATTCTTTGGTGTCTAAATTATAATTTATATTGTTTTTATTCCACGTGATATATCCAAAATCAATCACACTGGCCGAAACAGATACATGTTGGTTAAACTTGTAATTTGCACCAAAGTCTATTCCCCAACCAGAACCTGAAACGTTTTTTCTACTTAGCAGAAAATCATATAAATAATTCATTTCATTAAATGTAGAATCTGCTTTACCCGAACGGCCAATTCCTGAAAATATAGTTTGTTTTAAATCGAAATCGTTTTTCCTGAAGTCTTCTATACCAGCTATGTTTACTTTAAATCCTGCTTTTATGTACAATGAATCTTCATTAGAATATAAATTTAAAGTGTTTTGTTCTGTATTTACATTTAATATTCCTTGTAAGTATTTTACACGGGTTCCAATGCTTAATTTATTAGTTATTTCCCTTGTATATCCAACATGATAACTCATCCAAGCTGATGAGTTAAAATCTGCATTTCCCAAATCAGCCTGACGGTTCAATAAATTTTCAAAAAAAGTAGTGCCTTGCATTAAGCCTAAAATATCTTTTGGAGGGCTACCCATCAAATCATAATTAAATTGAACACCTAAACTGAAGTAATTTTTTTTAATTGCAAAGCCAATAAAAACAGGATCTATCAAAGTGGAGATTCCCATGTTATTAAATGATAAATTAGGGTCTCTCACTATCCGCCTAAATGTACTATCTGGATTTTCTTCTTTGTTAAAAAAATTTGCTAAAGTCATTTCTGGCATTTGTCCATTGAAATACGCTGAGGGCAATCCAAAAGTAAAATTAGCTAATGGCCTAATTCCAGGATTCAATAAATTACTTTGACCAACATTTCTGAAATTGTATAAATTTAAATTTGTTTGAGCCTTAGTATTATTAAAAAATAAGAATACTGAAATAAGAATATAAAGTATATTTTTTTTCATATAAAACGGTTTTTAGATTTAATTGTTAAACTTTAAATAAATTATTTTTTAAGTGTAGCAATTATTCCAACATTTATTTTCATATCGTAGTCACTGTATATTTTTATTGGTTTAGTTCCATTATTTTCAGTAATAAAAGTAGTATAAGTCTTAATTTTATTTGCCTTATAGGCAATTAATTTTTGTAAACGATTTTCATCAAGCACAATCCTTGTTTTTGATTTTGAACTTTGAATAGTTTTACCATTTACATCTGTAATGGCGCTTGAAACTATTTTATTACAAATAATTGAATCAACAGGAATATTATTTGATTCATTCATGAAAATAATTTTCATGTTTGCGTCAAAAGGAAATCTATTATCAATATTCAATCCTAATGTAACTTCTTTGAATTTATCAAATTGCATTGCATCAAAGTCAGTTGAATCAACTAAGGAAAAAGAACTTGTATGTAATGCCAAAGGCAAGTCAATTTCCATATTTACATTTAAAGTACTCCCTAACTTTATAAACTGATTTAATGTTGGGTTTTGAATGGGATTAGAAAGCATTTTGCCGGTAATTTGAATGCTATTAGGCGGTAATGATAATAATTCATTAATTTTTCCATTACCATTTTTATTACTGTAAACTTGAAAAGTGTTTTTTGTTTGCCCAGCTTCAGATACTAAAGGAAAATTTGCAGTAAATGGAACAATTTGTGCGTCTTGAATCATACCATCTTTGTTTTTACCAATCACGTTATATTGAAATTCAATGGGAACACCAGCAGAATTATTGACTGTAACTTTTAACTCCGCCGCATCTAAATTAAAACCACCTTTTAAATTATCTAAAAACGAAAGATTTATAAAATCATTTTTAGAAGAAATAACTTCTATTCTGCCAAAATATCCTTCTACATATTCTAATAGGTTATTTGTGGTATTAATTTGTAAATTAACATAATCAGTGGCACTAAAAGTTACGGGTAAACCTGATGATAATAGTTTTGCTGAATAGGTGATGGAAACATTATTATAAGGTTTCGAAATTTTTTGAGTTAAGTCTAAAGATACTCCAGCAAGGTTAATGGATGAATCATAATAAAAGGAGCTACTGCCTGTAGTTGGAATAGTAATAACTTGGCTTGGGAAAGCTACTCCATTTTTTAAAGCTCCAGTAAAATTGATTGTTAATTCAATGGGTTCTTTGATTGTTGATTGCGCTATAAAATTTAAATTCCCAGCTGCAAGTTTTAATTTTCTAATTCTTTGCGTAGAATCTGGCGTTGTAAAATCTAAAGTTGTTGATTGACTTGCTATACTTTGACTTGGAAAAACAGCAGTTCCTGAACTTGCTTTTATTCCACTTGTTCGCGCTGTAATTACTATTGAATCTTGGTAATTGACTAAAACTGCAGTTGGTGCCGAACTATTGGTATTGAAAACTGGCATTGAATAACCTAAAGAGTTACTTACAGTTTTATTCGTTAGTATTATTGAATCCGATTTACTTGCACCGGGTGCAATATTTGTATAATTATAAACACCAAGTAAAGTTTGAGTAGGTAACAAATTATATAAATTTAAAGTAATGGCACTTAAATTTATTGGTAAATTATTTTTAATTGTTAAAATTAAATATCCCTGTGAAAAAGTTACCGAAGAAAATTCTGTAAATGCATCAAAAGGTTTAACATTTGTGATGGTTTCTGTTATTGCAGGAAATATTACATTTTTACCAGCAATAGAATCAAAAACTGCTTTGGTAGCTGCTGAAAAATTAGCTGTTAAATCCTGTAATGTAGATTTTTTAGCACTTGAAACATTGTTGATTGTAATTTCTCCCAAGCTATTATTAATACTCGTTTTATTTGCATTTTCAAAATTGTAGAAATCTGTTATTTTATAACTAAATAAGCTGTCTTGTCTGTATACAAAATGAACTAAGCCACTATTATCTACGCTTGATTTAAAAGAATCATTTAGCGTAATATTTAGCATATTTATATTCGTATTGAATAACGGAATGCTGAATTCTGGGGTTGGTGAATAGTTATCATATTTACCAAAATCAGTACTGTCTTTTTTGCATGAATTTACAGTAAATATAATTAATAATACACTTATAAATTGTATTTTGTATAGGCTTATTTGTTTCATATTTACTTTATTTTTTCACAAATAAAGCATATTTTGTTTTAAAAATATTACAATTGAAATAATGAAATCAAATAATAATTTATTTTCAATGGTGCTTATTGAATGCTAGTTTGTTTTTCAATAAAAGCATTCATTTTTTCAAAAATAAATTCTCCTTTTTTTATTTCAGTTACATTGTTCATTAAAACTTGTAAGGTTTTACTGCTTTGTTTTAATTTACAAGCGTTTCCATGCTGTTGTATAAATTGGAGTAAGCTTATAAATAAATTGCTTTCATAATACGTCTTGTTATTTTCTGGCGGAAAAGTGCCAATTAACAAATTATTTTTAAGTACAATTTTTACAAATCCTAATTTTTTTGCGCTTTCCCGCAATTGAATTAAATCCATTAAATCAGTAACTTGCCTAGGAATTGGTCCAAATCTATCTGTTAAATCTTTAGAAAACTTATCCAATTCATCCATGCTATTGATTGCTGAAAGCATGTTATACAAACTCAATCTTTCTCCTATATTTCTAACATATTCATCAGGAATCAACGCCTCAAAATCAGTTTCAATTACACAGTCTTTAGACGATAGTCCATGGTCCATGGTCTTTTGTTTATCGTCCGTAAAGACATCTGCAAACTCATCTTCCTTCAGTTCATGAATGGCTTCATCTAATATTTTATGATACATTTCAAAACCTATTTCCGAAATAAAACCACTTTGTTCACCACCTAATAAATTACCCGAACCACGAATATCCAAATCGCGCATGGCTACATTAAATCCACTTCCCAAATCACTAAATTCTTCAATGGCTTGAAGCCTTCTTCTCGCATCCACACTTAAATTTGGAATGCTTGGTACCAACAAATAGCAATATGCTTTTTTATTATTACGACCTACTCGTCCACGCATTTGATGCAAATCGCTTAAGCCAAACATTTGCGCATTATTAATAATAATGGTATTTGCGTTCGAAATATCTAAGCCCGATTCAATAATAGTAGTTGCCACCATTACATCGTATTCGCCTTCTATAAATTTCATCATTACATCTTCCAAATGGTCGCCTTCCATTTGTCCGTGGGCCACACAAACTTTTACTCCCGGACATAAAAACATAATTCTATTGGCAATGTCATATATATCTTTTACCCTGTGATGCACCACAAATACTTGACCATCTCGCTCTATTTCATGTAAAACGGCATCACGCAAAAGCTCATCGTTGTAACTATGTAATTCAGTATTTACCGGTTGGCGATTTGGCGGTGGTGTATTGATAATTGATAAATCGCGGGCACCCATTAAACTAAAGTTTAACGTACGAGGAATAGGAGTGGCGGTAAGCGTTAGTGTATCTACATTTACTTTTATCGACTTTAATTTTTCTTTGGCTGCTACTCCAAATTTTTGCTCTTCATCTATAATCATTAGGCCTAAGTTTTTAAACTTCATGTCTTTGCTTAATAATTTATGTGTGCCAATTAATACATCTATTTTTCCATCCGCAGCTCGCTGCAAAATGTCTTTTTGTTCCTTTGGTGTTTTAAATCTATTGATATAATCTACATTACACGGAAAATCTTTAAACCTTTCAGTAAAACTTCTATAATGTTGGTTTGCCAAAATGGTAGTAGGAACTAAAATGGCTACTTGCTTGCTATCGCAAACTGCTTTGAATGCTGCACGCATGGCTATTTCAGTTTTTCCAAACCCAACATCACCACAAACTAATCTATCCATTGGGTGTGGACTTTCCATGTCTTTTTTTACATCGGCAGTAGCAGTAGCTTGGTCTGGAGTATCTTCATACATAAAACTTGCTTCTAATTCTACTTGTAAATAAGTATCGGGACTATACTGGAAACCGCTTTGTGCTTTGCGTTTAGCATATAATTTTATCAAATCGCGGGCTATGTCTTTTACCTTTTTCTTGGTAGCAGTTTTGAGCTTTTCCCAAGTGTCGCTTCCCAATTTATTCAAACGTGGTTCGGTGCCTTCCTTACCTGAAAATTTCGTTATTTTATGCAATGAATTGATACTTACATAAAGCAAATCATCGTTTTTGTAAATAAGGCGAACCGCTTCTTGCATGCGTCCGTTTACATCAGTAATTTTCTCCAATCCTGCAAACTTTCCAATTCCATGATCTATGTGAACCACAAAATCACCTGGCTTTAATTCGCGTAATTCTTTGAGGGTAATAATTTTTGAATTGTTATATTTTGTTTTGGTTTTTCCTCTGTAAAACCTATCAAAAACTTGGTGTTCGGTATAACATGCTAGCTTTGAATCATTGTCAATAAATCCTTGCGAAAGCCCATGATAAATTGGGTCAAATTCAATGGTATTATCCAAATCGTTAAAAATGGTATAAAGTCTTTCTATTTGTTTACTCGTATCACTGAAAATAATGTTCTTAATTTTTGCCTTCTGATTATTCTTTAGATTTTCAATTAATAGTTTAAAGTTTTTGTGAAAAGTAGGTTGTGGCGAACAATTGAATTGCACCACTTCATTACTTTTAAAGCCATTTCTCACACCAATTTCTACACAAGAATATTTGTTAATATAATCAAAAAATTGTGCTGAGTTAATGTATAAATCCGAAATATCAGTTTCTGCTTTTTTCTCCTTTGAGTCAGCATCGTTTTCATTTTTCCGCACTAAACTTTTTTCTGCTTTTTCTAAGCCATTTTCCAAAAGTTCGGTACTTAGTTTAATATCATCGGTAAAAAAAATGCTGTTTTCAGGTAAATAATCAAAAAAAGTTTGACGTTTTTGCTCTACCATTTTTTGAACATTTGGAATAATATAAAACCAATCTACTTTCATTACCGAAAGCTGATCAATGGGATTAAAAACTCGGATACTTTCTATTTCATCACCATATAATTCAATGCGGTAAGGCATGTCGTTGCTAAATGAAAATACATCAATAATTCCACCTCTAATACTAAAATGACCTGCTTCATAAACAAAATCGCTTCTTTCAAAATGATGCTCCGTTAAAAAATCAATAAAAAACTGCATATCGAAGTTTGAACCAACTTTTACTTCATAAGTGTTTTGAGTTAATTCCACTTCATTAATTACCATTTCAGTAATTGCATCAATGGTGGTTACAATTAATTCGCCTTTTCCTTGTTTTTGGTTTAACCTGTTCAAAGTTTCGGCTCGTTCAAGTACTAAGTTATTTTCTAATAAATCTACTTGAAAATCTCTGCGGTAGGAAGCTGGAAAATATAAGGTGTTTTTACTTTCTAATAAACTTTGCAAATCAGCATAAAAATATTTTGCATCTTCTGCATTATTAAAAATAAAAACCTGAGTTCTATAATTAAAATGGTAAATACATGCAGCTAAGATAGCATCAATGCTACCAACTAAACCCTTAG
>JBIILW010000088.1:0-7093 GCA_044338265.1 Bacteroidia bacterium
ATCAAACGATGAAATTAAAAAACAGATTAGCAGTTTGGATTTTTAGTTGGCTAAGTTCTCATGCTTATGCTCAGCAAATCAAAGAAACAATAGTTAAAGCCGATAGCTTAATGCAAGTAAATAAATTTGATCTTGCAGAAAATTTATACGATAGGATTGTTTTTTTTGCTGATAGCAATCAAAAAGAATATATTAAAAAGACGGCAATTTGTAAAGTTGCATTAAATAAATATGCTGAGGCTGCCCAACTATTTGATTTATTGATAAAATCAGAAAAAACAGATAGTTTGTATTATACCTATATGCTACAAAAATCATTGTGTTTGCTGATAGATAATCAAAATGAACAAGCGCAATTAGTTTTAAGGGAAATTCGTTTATCAGATGCAGATCAATATTTTCAACAAAAATCCTATTTGTTAGATGCCATATTATCTGCCAAACTACTAGATTTTGTGCAAGCTCAAAACAATTTGCAAAATGGTATTGATTTATTAAATAAAAAAGATAGTTCCTTGTGGCAACAATACCTTGAAAAAAATAAAAATTCTAGCGAAATAAATACTAAAATGGCTGGCTTTTATAGTGCTATTATTCCTGGTTTAGGACAAAGTATTTATGGAGATTACAAAAATGGAATCATTTCATTGGCTATTCATACTGTGTTAGTTAGTGCATTTATTTATACAGGAAATCAATACAATTATCTGATTTCATCAATGTTTTTTTCAACCCTCATTCCTAGGTATTATATAGGAGGAATTAATGCTGCTAAAAACAGTGCCCAATTAAAAATCAAAAGCATACAACAGCACTATTTGAACCAATACTTAAGTATTTATTTGACTTATTGATTGGATTACATATTACTCAATTAAATAATTTTTTTGTCAAATACGGAATTTGATTCCGTATTTGACAGATTATAATTTTATACGTATTTGTTAAATAGCTATCATTGTTTCTTAGTTCCAATCATGTTACCATATAAAATCTTAATTCCTTCTGTGACTTGCGAGACTGGTGGCATGAAATTAGCTATGTTGAAATCTAGCTTTATTTAATTTGTATAATTTCTACATTCGGAAAGTGAAATGGTGTTTTAGGAAATTGATACTTTCAAATAATTTAAATTAAACGTAATTCGTAAAAATAGATATGGAAACAACTTATGTACTAACCAATTCAGTAAACATCGTTTTACTACTTGTAATTACCATTATGCTGCTAATAGAATTTAACAACAAACTTAAATATTTAATGAATGGCAAACTTATTTCAGAGCACACCATAAATAACTTATTACAACATGCAGCATATCTAGAGAATAAAAATAACCTGCAGCATTTTCTTGAAAAAGTTGGGAGGATTATCCGATTTGGATACCAATACAGCCAAAAAATGTCGGTTTCTCTTGAGGATGAATTAACATGTTGCGAAGATCTTGTCGCTGCATTTTGCTACCAACATAAAAAGCATGTAAAGCTAAAATATAGCATTCCGGATGCGCTGATGCACAGTAAAATTCCGCCATATACAATTGGTGTATTGATTGAGAATGCACTAAAACATGGCTTGTACGATAATACAGCGCATGAAATTGAAATATTGGCAAATAGTAATAATTATAATCTTCAAATTTCTTTATCAGGATATAAGGTCCCTGAAAAACTAGTGATTAAAAAACCACAAAAAGCCCATGGTTTGTTTTATTTGATTAACAGAGTGAATTATTTTAACTATTTTCATGGATGCAGTTATCTCGATGCTATCTCTATTAACCAAAATAAACTGTTATTAAACATTGCAAGAATAGCATGAAGGTACTAATTATAGAAGACGAACCTGAGCAGTTATTCGGATTAATTAATTTTTTTAAGAAAGAATTTAGTGAATTTGAAGTAGTTGGAATTAGAGATTTAGAAGCGGCTAAGAAAGCACTAAAGAAAAACGATTTTGATCTAGCTATTTTGGACATCGTAATTAATGGAGTTACGATATTTAATGCTTTAAAGGACATATCGCTAGAGGGCAAGCAATTCCTATTTATTACAGGTAATCAGAATTTTGCAATCAAGGCATTTGAGTTTTATGCAGTTGACTATATCATGAAACCCTATACTAATAAAAGATTGAAAGAAAGTATAGAAATTGCATGTCAACGGAGAAGAATTAAGCAATCTGCTTTTGTAAACCCATATAAACTGATGCTTGATGATTTAAGCAGAAACGCAATAGAAGCCATTGCATTGCCTGTATCAAACGGACAAATCTTGGTTAAACTTAAAGATATCATTGCGATACAGGCTGATCGAAGCTATTGCGTAATTTTTACACTTGAAGACGGAAAAATTATAATAAGCAAGCCTTTGGCATGGATGGATAAATTGCTAACTCCTGAGGGCTTCTTCAGGGTTCACCGGTCATGGTTAATTAATCCGTCACATGTTAGGCGATTTATCAAACAGCAAGGCAATTCTTTAGAACTAACCGGACAGCTCATTGTTTCTATAACCGACCGTGCAAAAAACAAACTCATAGCTTGGTTTAAAAATACCACTTTGTTTGGTTAGGAAAGTCAAAGCAATAAAACGGAAATTCAAACATATATTTGGGATGAAAGCAGCATACTGAAGATAAGCAGGACATATTCTTGTAAGAAAAAAACATGAAAAAACAATTACTATTCCTCCTATTATTTTCAGGAATCATTCAATTTACTTCGGCTCAGGTATACAAAAAAGGTAATATGAGTTTATTTTTCGGAGTTGGGGCTTCAAATGCACTTGCAAACACATTAAGTAATGTGGGAGAAGGAGCCTCCAATACATTTGGGCCATATATTATTGGATACCAATATCACCTAACCGATAAATTAACAATTGGCTTAGCTTATACCAACCAGAGTGCCTCTACAGGTAAAGTTACAATAGATAACGGAACTGATAATGTTTCATTCAAAACAAACTTTACCTTTTCAACCTTTTTATCACAATTAAACTACAGTTGGTATGACAACGAAAATGGAGCATTTGTACTTTATTCAGGGTTATCTGCTGGAACATTTACACTGAATGCAGAATTGGAAGTTATATCAGGTAGTAAAGAACTCGCAATAATCAATTCAGACATCTCAGAAGGCCTGGCTTATCAAATAACTGCAATAGGTTATAAGGGCAGATTTACTAAAACATCAAAACTAGGTGCATTCGCAGAACTAGGATATGGATACAATGGTTTATTTAATGGTGGTATTCAATATACTTTTAATTAATAAGTAAATCTTTGGTAAGAAATAGAGCCAATCAACATAAAAACAAAATCAACAAAACACAATTTATAAAAGATATGAAAAAAATAAAATCAATACTTTCTATTGCACTCATCATGATGGCAGGACTTATATTCAGTTGTTCTAAGGAAAACTCTACCACAAAGCCAGTTGAAACTGATGCACGTGACCTTGCCATTGGAATATACACTGGATTATCTAGTCTAAAGGACACCACCGGAGTATCAATTTCAGATACCACCGTTACTTTTATTGTTGAAAAGGGCTCAGGGAAATCCTTAGTAATTACGGAGTATGACGGAAGTAAAATATCAACAGGAGACATACTTGTTTCAGGCAAAGATTTCACCGGCAATATTCCGGTTCAAACCATAAATATAGATGGACTTAGTGTAACAATAAAAGGAAGAGGAAATAACAATGAACAATTTGGTTTTAAGGAATCTACAAAAGTTTTTATCTATAATATTGAAGTTACTGAAGGCCAGTTCAAAGGATACACATATGATGTATTTGCAACGAAGAAATAAGCATCGTTAAACTAATAAAACAAAAAGCCGAACAATTTAAAATTGTTCGGCTTTTTTGTGACTATTTTCAAAATTAATTTATTTACCAAAAATAACATTTACTTTATTGGTTAAGTTATTTGATTGATTGTCGATTTCTTTAATAAATTGAGTTGATATTTTAGATGGTTTTATTCCTTTGCTTACCAAGTATAACTTAATATCATTGACTCTTTTTTTTACAGCGTAATCATTATTTATTTCTTTTTTGAAGTAATAACCAATCAATAATATATTGTTATCTAGCATAAAAGGCAATATAGAATCAAGAGATAACATAGCGTTATAATTTAATTTTATAGCATTTTTATCAAACAGTACAAACACACTGTCAATACTTTTAAATTTATAAAATTGTGCGGCATTTAATGTTATAACGTTTATATTATTTTTCTGTATTTCTGAAAGCAAATCAACTTCGTTATCATTTATAGAATGTCTATTTTTTTTATTCAATGTAGCGTTTAAACCTAAATAACCCTCTAGTAATTTAAGATTTATAATCATTGAATCCATTTGATTGTTTTGATGGGAAACTATTGATAAAATTGAATCCAACCCATTTTGCATCTGAATTAGTTTTTCTTCTTGACTAACTAATTTTTTTTCATTTGGCTTTTGAATATCATTGATCAATAGTTTTTCATTCATGAAATTATTGATTTTTTCACGAATTTGAATTGCTTCCTTTTGTATGTCTTTATTTGTTATATAATTTGAATCAACTTGACCAATTACATTGCTTACAATTGAAAAGAAAAATAAACATAAAAATGTTTTTAATTTCCTAGTCATTGTATTTTGCAATTAATGAATTAATATTATTCTGTAATTCTTTAATTTTAAGCAATTGTTGAGCGTTAGTAATTTTATATTTTTTAAGTATTTTTTCAATATCTACATTTATTTTAGACATCTCTTTTTTGATATTAATTAATCCAGGATTTGTTTTTGCTACATTAATTAAACCAGTAAGGCGTTCATTTAGTTTGTCTATTTCATCTTCAATAACTTGATCATTAACTGGTTCTTTTTTAGCAATTTTGGTTTGTGGCTTATTAAACATAAAAGCAATTCCGATTTCATTTTGAGCAGGGGCAAGTTTTTGTAAATCATTTACATGATAATAGTAAGCATAATTTATAGCCAATGATTTAAAGTTAAAACCCGCTGCTATTATTACTGATCCATTGGTTCTATAGCCACTTGTTAATGACAAAACATCATTCCATGAACCACCAATTAACATGTCAACCATTTCAGGACTGTAACGTAAATTATAATAGTTAACCATTGGTTTGATTTTCCATTCTTTATTTGCACCAGTATACATGTTCCAAGCAGCGTTAGCAATAAAAAATGAATTAAGTGGTTTATCTCCAGTTATTATCATTGGAAAAGAAAGGCCCACTTCTATATTCTTTTTATATCTATAGGTTGCTCCCGCTCCGCTTGAAACCATAACTTTATTTAAGTCAGGCGAATTAATAGTTTGGTCACTTAAATCAACTTGACCGTTTAACAACTCACTTTTAATATTTACTTGCGTAAAGCCTAATGAAAGTCCTAACGACAAATTATTATTATTATCAAATTTTACCAATTTGCTATATGCCACCTCGGCATTTAAGGTTTGAAAAATACCTACTGAAGTGGTTAGCACTTTTGCTCCTATACCCGTTCCACTTGTAAGCGGTGAGTATATTGCAAAATTATAAGAACGTTGAGATCCGTCAATTCCACCAACAACACCTCTTGCATTAAAGCAGGTATAAATGTTATCTGATGAATTAGATAATGAAGGATTATACAAAAACGGATTCAATAAATTAGTGTAAATATTACTTCTATCTTGAGCAAACAAATTGCTAGCTGTTAAAAGTAAAACGATTGTGATGTTATATATTTTTTTCATTGTTTTTAATTCTTTAAATTATTGACTTACAATATTTATTATTCCTTTAAATTCATTTCCGTTGGCATTGTTTTTAAATACATAGAAATAAGCTGCAGTTTGCAAGGTGTTTCCATTGTATGTTCCATCCCAATCATTATTATAATTATTTAGCGCTTTATAAACTACTAAGCCATATTCATTATAAATTGTCAAAGAGAAATCTTTATATAATTCAACATTGCTAATTTCAAAGAAATCATTTACGCCATCACCATTTGGCGACATGTAATTTTTAGCAGGTAAAGCTTGTTTTACTTCAATTGCATCGTTTATATTTATAATGATAACGTTTGTATCACTTTGCGACTCAACATCAACATCTGAAACAATTACCATTAATTTATATTGATTTTTTAATTCGTAATTCAATTCAGACAACACTGTAATTTCACCTGTTGTTTCATTGATCACAAATGGCAATGTTTCATTTGGCGTTGAGATTATTTTATATTTCAACAATTGTGTGGTTTCTGCGTTTGTGGCAGTTACCGTTCCAACTAAATCCCCTTTCAATGCATTTTCATTGATTGCAAAAGTATCTTGTTTTAAAACAGGTGCTTCATTTACATCTAATACATTTATTACAAATACATCTTCAAAATAATCGTTGTTTTTGTCGGTAGTTCTCACCCTAATATTGTAAGAATTTTTTGCTTCAAAATCAGCAATAATATTGCTTGTAATTATTGAACCTGAAATATTAAAATTAGCATTGTCCGTCGATCCAGTTCCTGATACTAATGTATAAGTATATACATCTATTGCATCCACATCATTTGTAGTTAGCGTACCAATTGTTTTTCCTTTATTGCTATTTTCAGCCAATGTATTTGATGACAATGAAATTCCTAATGGTGCATCATTTACATCATTAATATTAATTGTGAACTGTTTTTCTATCCATGAGTTAGTTATATCTGTTGTTCTAACTCTAATTGAATAACTTGCTTTTTGTTCAAAATTAAACAATGCATTACTTAGTAATGAATCATTTCTAACAATAAATTTATTATTATCTATTGCTCCTGTTCCGCCTACTAATGAATAAACAAAACCATTACTTTGATCAGGATCTGTTGATGAAAGTTGGCCAATATAACTTCCAATTGATACATTCTCGTTAATATTATTATTGTCAATATTTAACGCTATTGGAGCATCTGACGAATCTTTAACATTTATAACAAATTGTTTTACAAAAACTCCACCTTTTCCATCATTAGTTTGTAAATAAACTAAGTAGAAGTTTTTAGATTCATAATCAAATACAGTATT
>JBIILW010000090.1:0-7079 GCA_044338265.1 Bacteroidia bacterium
GTCAACTTCTGCCACTTCACCGTCAAATATATCTGCAGCATCTTTTTTTCCTTTTAATTCTAACATTTTATCCTCTACCAATAATTTTTTATCCAATAATTGGCTTTTGTCAGATGGATAATTGTTCATCATTTTCGACGCAGTTATATCGCCATCTTTAGCAGCATTACTTGCGTATTCAAAATAATTATTCATCATTTGAACTCCACGTTGCAATTCAAATTCCCAATCGCTAGTATCTATATTATTACTACAAAATGCTTGAGCTAAAATATCTTCAGGCATTGATTTGCGTTTGAATTTACTTAACATAACCAATCCGTTATAATCTTCTTCGCAACTTCCTAATTTTGCTTTGTTTTTACTTCCTTTCGATTTACTGAAGCTTAAATAAACAACATTTTCTTTTTTGTATTTTAATAATTCGTTGTCAAAAGCTACTTCAAAGCTACTAAACTTCCAATTTCTAATCATAGCAAGCTCTACAGCAGCATTGTAAGCACTGTCATAAAATAATACTACAATGACTTTTTTCTCTTTAAAGGCTTCAATTTCTGATTTTTTTTTGAAAAATCCGAACTGTGCTGATGCACTAAAACTAATTAATGCCAACAAACAAATGGTAAATATTTTTTTCATTTTTATATATTTTAAAGGTGCAAATAAATCTTTCTATTCAAATATTGAAACATTTTTTTACTTTGCCTAACTAATTTTATATTTTAAATGAAGAAAATTTTATATTTAATAACAATTTTATTTTTTGTAAATAGCTTAAAAGCAGCTAATGGCGACACAACTAAAGTAAAATCTTTCGATAATTTTTCCATGAATAGATATGGAAATTTTGACACTTGGGTAAAATTTCCGGATGGAGCCAAAAAATATCAGAAAATAATTATGAAATATACACTTGGTTGCACCAGTAATGGTCAGTGTGAGTGGGATTATACCAATACTTTGTTAGCCAGGGAAAATACTGGTAAAAAAGACTCTACTTTAAAAAGTGCAAATAGTTATAGTATTATTGGAGTAAGCACAACACCTGATTCGCTTTTTTATTTTAACGATACCACGTATAAATATTCTTATAATAAAATAACCAAAACCATAGATAGCATTGCTAATAAGCAATTAGTTGTTTTGTTAAATAACAATGCACAAAAACCTACTTTAGTAACCGATACTTTAAAAGTTTGGCCAACCTATTATAGCTATAATTATGATACTGCCGGAAATGTAATTGATTCTTTTTTAGTTAAAAATACAGCTAATTATATTTTAAAAATAGTTAGAAATTACTATCAAGTTTTTGATGTAATTGTAAGTTATGAATTAGGCCGAATGATTACGCCTTATGCTAAGTTTTTCCCAAAAGATTTTAAATACACTTACGTTTTTGATGTTACTGATTTTGCCAGTAAATTAAAAGATTCTGTTCAAATTAGAATGGATTATTCGGGTTATTCATTTGGATTTACTTGTACTGTTAATTTTGAATTTGTTGAAGGAACCCCAGCAAGAGACGTAATTAAAATAGAACCACTTTATTATGGTTATTTTCCATACGGAAATACCAATAATTCAATTGAAAATTATTTAGTGCCAAAAACTTTTCCAAAAGATTTAAATGCCAAAACGGTAAAATTACGTTTAACAGTTTCGGGTCATGGTGGTGAAAGTAATGAAGGTTGTTCAGAGTTTTGCCCTAAAAATTTCTATTTAAAATTAAACAATTCTCAAATTGCAAAGCAACTGGTTTGGAAAGAAAATTGTGGTGAAAACGCCATTATTAATCAAGGAGGAACTTGGATATATGATAGAGCAAATTGGTGTCCGGGCGAACAAATTGAACCATACGAATATGATATAAACATGATTGAAGGTGCAAATATTATAGACATTGATTTTGATACATTTACTGCAAATGGTGGCGCTGGATACAGTGTAGCTGGAAATTTAATTTATTACAGTGATTATAATTATTCTAATGAAGTAACAGTCGACGAAATTATTTATCCAAGTAACGATTTTAGGTATCAACGTTTAAATCCAATTTGTGAAAATGCCCAGGTTATTTTAAAAAATAATGGTAAAAATGAATTGAAAAATTGTGTGATTAAATACCAATCGGGTGGCAAAGCAATTAGTAGTTTTACATGGCAAGGAAGTTTAGCTTTTGGTAAATCACAAAATTTAAACTTACCTTATATTGATTGGGATTTAACAGATAAAACATTTAAAGTTTGGGTGGAGAAACCAAATGGTCAAACGGATGAAAATACTTCAAACGATAGAAAAGTATCTTATAATGTTCTTGTTCCAAAAACATTTCCTTCACAAATAATCATTGAGACTACCACTAATAAATTTCCATTAGAAAGCAGTTGGACTTTAAAAAATGCGATGGGGAATATTGTGGCTCAAAAAAGTTTTACAAAACCTAGTTTACGTCATTTAGATACTTTAAATATTGGTTATGGTTGTTTTACATTTCAATATAATGACAGTGGAAAAGATGGTTTAGATTTTTGGGCTAGCAGAAGTAGCACAGGCAGCGGTTCTATTAGAATTACTGCTACTAATCCTTATAGAGTTATTCAGCAAATAAATCCAGATTTTGGTAGTTTTTATAAAATTAGTTTTACAGGATTAGCAGGTTTAGGAAATGAAGAAATACTTGGAAACGAAATGTTAAAAGTATTCCCTAATCCAGCTACAAATCAATTAAATATTCAGTTAGAAAATTCATTAAGTAATGCTATCAAAACATACCAAGTTTATGATTTACAAGGCAAATTAGTTTATTCAAAAAACACCGCTGACTGTATCTTAGATTTGGATGTTTCAACATTTACTAAAGGAATGTTCCTATTAATAATCAACTTGAATAAGCAAACGTTAAAAAGTAAATTTGTAGTAGAATAGACCATAGTCCATGGACGATAGTAAATTCACATCAATAAAGGGCAATAAAAAATATAAATATGAAATCAGAAGCAATACTTATCATTGGCTCAAATGGGCAAATAGGAACAGAATTAGCCGAATCGCTAAGAGGAATATATGGTACAAATAATGTTGTTTGTAGCGATTTAAAATTACCTACCATTGAAACTGGTCCATTTGAAATAATTGATATTTTGGATAGAAATGGTGTTTATGCAATTATAAAAAAATATAATATTACTCAAGTGTATTTATTGGCTGCAATGCTTAGTGCAACTGCTGAAAAAAATCCAAAATTTGCTTGGGATTTAAACATGCAAGGCTTGTTTAATATATTAGATGCTGCCAAAGAAGGATTAATTAAAAAAGTATATTGGCCAAGTTCAATTGCCGTTTTTGGACCCACAACTCCTGCTATTTTAACTCCTCAATATACTGTGATGGAGCCAAATACTATTTATGGAATTAGTAAACAAGCAGGGGAACGTTTTTGTGAATATTATTTCCAAAAATACAACGTAGATGTGCGTAGTATTCGTTACCCGGGATTAATTGGACATAAGTCGGCACCAGGCGGTGGAACTACTGATTATGCGGTTCATATTTACCACGAAGCAATAAAAAATGGAAAATACACTTGCTTTTTAAATGAGCATACTACACTTCCAATGATGTATATGCCTGATGCACTTCGTGCAACAATTAGTATCATGGAAGCACCTGCAGAAAATGTAAAAATTAGAAGCAGTTATAATATTGCGGGTATGAGTTTTAATCCAATAGAAATAGCCGCGTCAATTCAAAAACATATTCCAAATTTCACCATTGATTTTGCACCTGACTTTAGACAAGCAATAGCCGATAGTTGGCCAAAAAGTATTGATGATACGGAAGCTCGCCAAGATTGGTTCTGGAAAAATGAGTTTGATTTACAAAAAATGACTGACGATATGATGTTAAATTTAACGAAATTTTATAATCAGTCAGTTTAGTTGTTTTATAATTTAATGCTTTCTATCTATAATGTATTCAACCAACAAGGCTAGTTTATCAGCAATTTCACGGTTGCTTTGCATTGCTAAAATTGCCAATGCTTTTTCCTTGTATTCAATCATGGCTTTGCGTGTGTAGTTGATGCCATCGTGTTCGTTTACATATTTTATTACTTCTTCTACACGTTTCTTATCAGTATTATGATTTTTTATTGAATTTATAATAAAATTACGCGTGGTTTTATCAGCATGATTGATGGTATAAATAATTGGTAAAGTGAGTTTTTTTTCCTTTAAATCAATTCCCGTTGGCTTACCAATATCATCATCGCCATAATCCAATAAATCGTCTTTTATTTGAAATGCTATTCCTATACACTCACCAAACAAACGCATTTGTTCTATTTGTTCATCATTTGCACCAGCGCTAGCCGCTCCCATTGCGCAGCAAGATGCTATTAAGGAAGCAGTTTTTTTACGAATAATATCGTAATAAATTTCTTCAGAAAGATTCAAGTTTCGGGCTTTTTCTATTTGTAATAACTCGCCTTCACTCATTTGTTCTACAGCTGAGCTAACAATTTCAAGTAGTTTAAAATCTTTATTTCTAATTGCTAAAAGCAATCCTTTTGAAAGCAAATAATCACCCACTAAAACAGCAATTTTATTTTTCCATAAAGCATTTATACTAAAAAATCCCCTACGTTCATCGCTGTCATCTACTACATCATCGTGAACCAAAGTTGCAGTATGCAAAAGCTCTACCAAACTTGCTCCACGATAGGTGGCATCGGTTACACCACTAAATAATTTTGCACAATAAAACACAAACATTGGCCTAACTTGCTTGCCTTTGCGTTTTACTATATAAGTCATAATAGTATCAAGCAAAGCCACATTGCTTTTCATAGCAATTTTAAACTTGCCTTCAAACAAATCAAGCTCGTTGGCTATTGGCTGCTTAATATTATTAATTTGACTCAATTTTTATAATTTTTATTTTTATGATTTACTCTGCGCATCAACTACTGCAATGGTAACCATATTTACTATTTCGCGAACACTACTTCCTAATTGTAAAACATGTGCAGATTTTTTTAAACCTAAAAGTATGGGTCCAATGGCTTCTACTGAACCTAATTCTTGCAGCATTTTATAAGTAATATTTCCAGATGAAAGTGATGGAAAAATGAATGTATTTACTGGATCACCATTTAATTCACTGAAAGGAAAATTACTTGCTAACAATTTTTGATTTAAAGCAATGTTGGCTTGTATATCACCATCAACAACCATAAATGGATAAAGTTCTTTTAAAGTTCTACGAACTTGATTCATTTTTTCAGGCACTTCGCCACCAGCTGATCCAAAATTGCTATAACTTAACAAAGCAATTCGCGGATCTATATTGAATTTTTTTACTGCTTTATAAGTCGAGTAAGTAATGTCAACTAAATCATCAGCACTTGGAAAACGATTAACTGTGGTATCAGAAAAGAATAAAGTGCCTTTTTTACTCAGCATAATATACATTCCTGCCACGCTTTTGGTGCCTTCCTCTTTTCCTAAAATTTGTAAAGCAGGCTTAATGGAAATAGGATAATTTTTGGTTAAACCACTAATTAAAGCATCAGCTTCGCCCATTTCTACCATCATTGGTGCATAATAATTTCTATCTTGCATCAGTTTTCTAGCTTCATGCAAAGTAACCCCTTTTCGTTGGCGTTTATTAAAAAATATATCAGCAAAAGCATTGCATTTAGCCTCTTCTTCTTGTGGGTCAATTATAATTACATCATTTAATTTTATATTGTTTTCAGTAATAATTGCTGCAATTTTCTTTTTGTTTCCAAGTAAAATTGGAATGGCTATTCCTTCATCTTTTACTATTTGTGCAGCACGTAATATTTTATAATTATCAGCTTCAGCAAATACAACTCTTTTGGGTTCGTTTTTAGCTTTGTCGGTAATTGCTCTTATAAAATTACTTTCTTTTCCTAACCTAGCTAATAATTGATGGTTATATTTTTCCCAATCGTGAATAGGATTTTTTGCTACACCACAATCCATAGCAGCTTTTGCAACTGCTGGTGAAACCGTTGTAATTAATCGAGGATCAATAGGTTTTGGAATGATGTAGTTTTTACCAAATATTACATTTTTTTCATTGTAAGCTAAATTTACAATTTCTGGAACGGGTTCTTTGGTCAATTTTGCTAAGGCATAAACCGCAGCAATTTTCATTTCTTCAGTTATTTTACTAGCCCTAACATCCAATGCTCCTCTAAAAATATATGGAAACCCCAATACATTATTTACTTGGTTAGGATAATCGCTTCTGCCGGTAGCTATAATAATATCGGGGCGTGAGGCTATGGCAAGTTCATAAGAAATTTCCGGATTTGGATTTGCCAAAGCAAAAACAACACAATCTTTTGCCATGCTGCGCAACATATCTTGTGTAACCACATCTGCTTTTGATAATCCAACAAAAACAT
Organism: Bacteroidia bacterium; assembly: GCA_044338265.1. Lineage (GTDB taxonomy): Bacteria > Bacteroidota > Bacteroidia > UKL13-3 > UKL13-3 > JAAFJM01. The sequence goes on from JBIILW010000090.1 coordinate 6,440, forward strand.
CGGAATTTATCATGGCTTCATCCAGTGAATTTATGTTGCGAGAAGTGGCAAATTGTTTTTTAGTTTCATCTAAATTTGGGCTGTCGGTTCTAATCACTCCTTTGCTATCGCACATGATTAGGTTTTCCTTTTTCACGCCTAAAGCCATCATTATTTTAGCACAACTAATTGCGGCCGCACCAGCACCGTTATAAACTACTTGAATATCACTTATGTTTTTACCTACTATTTCTAATGAATTTAATAATGCAGCACCGGTAATGATAGCTGTTCCATGCTGATCATCGTGCATAATAGGAATGTTCAATTCTTCTTTTAAACGTCTTTCTATTTCAAAACATTCAGGCGCTTTTATATCTTCTAAATTTATTCCACCAAAAGTACAAGCTATGTTTTTAACGGTATTTATAAATTCTTCGGTATCTTTTGTGTTTATTTCAATATCAAAAACATCAATATCGGCAAATATTTTAAACAAAATTGCCTTTCCTTCCATTACTGGTTTTGATGCTTCAGGGCCAATATCACCAAGACCAAGAACCGCTGTTCCGTTCGAAATTACTGCTACCAAGTTTCCTTTGGCTGTATATTTATATACGTCATCTGGATTTTCGGCAATGGCTAAGCAAGGTTCTGCCAC
>JBIILW010000091.1:0-7042 GCA_044338265.1 Bacteroidia bacterium
GATGGAATAATGTTATAGGTTTTAAATAATGCGGTATCAGCCGGATTTATTACTTGTACATGCTCTATTCTCCAACGTCTATCATTGTTTTTTAGTAAAAATTTACTGTATAATTCTAATATCAATCTGTTGGTAGAATCGCCAATACAATGAGTATTTAGTTGAAATTTACTGGCTGCTATTTGGTAAATGTAACGTTTCATTTTGCCAATATCAGTAAGTAAAAATCCATGATTGTGAACATCGTCACTGTATGGTTTGATCAGACAAGCACCACGTGAACCTAAAGCGCCATCGGCATGCATTTTAAAACTTGAAACGTTTAGTTTTTCAGTTTTATAAACTCCTATTTCTAAAGCTTCTTTTAGGTTTTCATCGGTTAAACTAATCATGGCATAAATGCGCATTTTTAATATTCCACTTTGCTGCAAACTATCTATTAAATGAATAATGTTTAAATCTAAACCAGCATCACACACGCTGGTTAAACCGTAATCAAAACAATGTTTTTCTGCAATTTTCAAAGCATTTATTTTATCATTTAAAGTTATTGAGGGCAAAACTGCTTCCGCCAAATCAACTGCATTGTCAATTAAAATACCAGTTGGTTTTTTGTTGCTAATAAGCACCAAACCTCCATTTACTAAAGTGGAGGTTGAAATTTTTGCTAAGTTTAAAACCAAATCATTTACAATGGCTGCATGCCCGTCTACGCGCTTTAACATCACTGGAATGTGGCCAAATAATTCATTCAATTTTTCATTGGTTGGAAAATTTTTATCAGTCCACAAATTTTGGTCCCATCCTCTTCCCAAAAGTACTTTAGGTTTTTGCAATGCATAAAATTTATTGCACCGCTCCACACATTCTTCCCAACTTTTTGCACCTGTTAAATCTACCATTTTCAGGAAATTCCCTAATCCATAAAAATGACTGTGCGCATCAATTAAACCAGGATAAACAAACTGATTTTGTAAGTCTATTTTTTGTAAAGATTCAAAATTTTCACTAATAAAGGAATTGCTACCAACTGCCAAAAACTTTCCGTCTTTTATGGCAAATGCTTCATATTCATTGTTGTTTGAATCAACTGAAATTACATGGCCATTCAAATAAATGGCATCTGCTTTTTGTTTTGTGCTACATGCTGTAAAAAGAAATATTATAATTGCAAATAACGTTGATTGTTTTATCATGCAGCGAAGCTAAATTTTTTATGCAAAAATTACTTTAAACTTTTTATCATTTTATAACTCATACCCTATTTTGAAAAAAATATTATACCTTATACTCATTATTTTTATTAGTAATAATATCATTAAAGCACAAGATTCAATAGGACAAAAACAGTTATTACGCGACAATTATGTGCAAGATGTTTCCGAAAAATTAAATATGAGTTTATACTTTTTAAACAATAAAAGTGACTTCTCATTGTCGGGAAATAATGCTTTAAAATTGAATTATTCTCCTAACGATTACGGTGCAGTTGGCTTAAGTGTTAGGCTTAATTGGTTAGGAATTGCATTTGGTTATGCACCAAAAAATTTACAAGAAAATTTTAAGGGAACAACAACTTATACCAATTTAAAAATAAGTAGTTATGGAAAAAAATTAGGATTCGATATTTATTATTTAGATTATTCAGGGTTTTATTTAGATAACACCAAACAAGTTTTGGGCAATGATTTTCCTTTACGACATTATATAAGAGAGGACCTAAATACAATAACCATTGGGACTAATTTTTATTATATTTTTAACCATAAACGTTATTCATATCGAAGTACTTTTATACAAAATGAAATTCAAAAACAAAGTGCTGGTAGTTTTATGATTAATGGCTCATTGAATTATTTCAATTTAAGCGCAGATTCATCCATAGTACCTAAAGAAATTGATGTTCTAAATTTTAGTCCAGAAGCTAAAATTAAAAAAGGAAACTTTTATAATTTAAGCTTGATGCCAGGATACGGTCATACTTTTGTAGTTTTTAAACATTGGTTTTTAACCCTTTCGGCTTATGCCGGAATTAACTTTCAACAGCAGCAGTACACCAGTGAATTAAAAGATTTTAGAAGTCAAACTTTTAATCAGTTTGAATTTATTCCAAGGGCAATGGCTAGGGCAGGAGTTGGGTACAATTCTACTCGGTTTTTTGCGGGAATTAATGGTGTTTTTGATATGTATAATTTACCATTAGGAAAAAGTGAACGTATTAGTTACAGTGTAGGAAGTGCAAGTGCCTATTTGGGTTTTCATTTTAATTTACCAAAATCAGTAAGTAAATATACTGACAAAATGAAAAAGTCACCTGATTTTAATTTTCAGAGAAACTAGTTTTTTTAGTTATTTACTTTAACCATAAGTTTCTATAGCTTTTGTTTTTGTCGTAATCATTAGCCTGCTTGTCAATATTAAAGGCCCTATTTCCCCGAGGGTCATTGCCAACACCAGCCAAATAAGCCCAATTACCCCAATTACTACTTACATCATAGTCAATTAATTGTTGCTCAAAATATGCGGCACCATAACGCCAATCTAGTTTTAAATCATTGCATAAATAACTGGCCACATTTTGTCTACCTCGGTTGCTCATAAAACCACTCAATTTAAGTTCTAACATATTGGCATCAATGAAATCGTTGCCTGTTTCACCATTTTGCCATTTATTGAAAAGTATTTGATTGTGGTTTACCGAACTATTTACTCCAATCTTAATTCCATTTTTCTGAAAAAAACGATTGCCATATTTCGCCATTACAAAGTAAAAATAATCTCTCCATAACAATTCAAATACAAGCCAATATGTGGATTCATTCGCGATAATTTCTTGTTCGTAATGTTTTATTTGAGCATAAATACTTCTAGCCGAAATACATCCTAAAGCGAGCCAAGCCGAAAACTTGGAGGAATAATTTGCGCCAATTAATTCGTTCCGGGTTTCTTTATATTTTGATAATGAATTTGTTTTAAAAAAATAATCATCCAGGCGTTTCCATGCTTCCGTTTCTCCTCCTTTGAATTGAATAGCTGCTTTTTTGTCAATCACAACTTCAGTCAATGAAAGTTCATGTAAAGCAGGCAAATTCATTGGTGGAATGATAGGCGATTTGATGTGAGTTGGCTTCTCAAAAACTTCCTTAATCTGTGATTCTTTTTCTACTGATTTTCTAAAGTTGGTAAATATATCAGGAATATTATTTAGTGTAAAAGGCAAATCATTTAATTCATATAATGTGCTTGTGCTAAAAGTTTCAAATGAACAATTTGCTTTTAGTAATTCGTTTTCTACCTTTTTTTGAGTAGATAACTCCTCATAAGCAATTTCTTTTTTTGCAAATACTTTATATACTTTATATTCTTGAACCAATTTACTAATTTCAATAGCTGGATTGCCTTTCACGATGATTAAACCGGAGCCAATTGACCTTAAATTTTTATCTAAATCATTCAATGATTCTAATAAAAATTGCGCTCTAAAATTCCCTGTTTTGTTGAATCCAAACTCGGTAATTTTAAAATGGGATTCATCAAAACAATACACTGGAATAATTTCATCGCATTGTTCCATAGCTTGTGCTAATGTTTCATTGTCATGCAATCTCAAATCATTTTTAAACCAAACAATTCCTCTTTTCATTTATAAATCATTGATATTTTTTAGGTAAAAATCTGCCTGTTCTAACAATTCAGCTTTTGCAGTTGGCTGCATTTTTCTCCAAACATTATACATCATTCCTATACGTGGATTTTTGACAAGTTTTGCTTCATGTTTATCATAAAAATTCCAATACAAACTATTAAAAGGACAAGCTTTATCGCCCGTTTTCTTAGATTTGTCGTAATAACATCCTGTACAATAAGAACTCATTTTGTTAATGTAAGTAGCCGAACTTACATAAGGTTTTGTACCAACTATTCCACCATCAGCAAATTGGCTCATTCCTCTTGTATTGGTAATTTCAACCCACTCAATGGCATCAATATAAATACCCAAATACCATGCATCAACTTCATTGGGATGAACTCCTGCTAATAAAGCGAAATTCCCTGTTATCATGAGCCTTTGAATATGATGCGCATAAGCAAAATCTAAGGATTGATTTATTGCATTTTTCATGCAATTCATCTTGGTTTTTCCTGTCCAAAACCAGGTAGGTAAAGGCTCACTATTTTCAAAATAATTAAGCGTTGCATATTCTGGCATTTTTAACCAATAAATACCGCGCATGTATTCGCGCCAACCAATTATTTGTCGAACAAATCCTTCTAATTGGTGAAACTCCATTTTACTTGGATTGTTAATATAAACTTGAATGGCTTTGTCAACTACTTCCTTGGGAGAAAGTAATTTTATATTCATTGAAAATGATAAACGTGAATGATAAATTGACCATTCATTTGGTGCCATTGCATCTTGAAAGGTTCCAAATAAATACAAACAATTTTCCGTAAAAAAATCGAGTAATTGCAATGATTGTGCTCTGTTTATAGGCCAAATAAAATTTTGGCTATTTACTGTTCCAATGGTTTTTATGTTTGCTTTTTTTATCTCTTCTTCAATTTTGCTTACATTGTTTGTAAAAACCAAAGGGGCTATTGGCTGATGATGCTTTGGTAGTTTTTGTCTATTGTCTTCATCAAAATTCCATTTACCATTCAATGGTTTATCGCCATCAACAATTAATACATCATGTTTTTTTCGCATGTAGCGATAAAACGTTTCCATTAAATACATTTTCTTGCCTTCAAATAAATCTTTTAGTTCATTGCGAGTGCTATAAAAATGCTCTGAATCAATAACATTAAATGAAATATTTAGCTTGTTAGTAAACAGCTTCAAATGCTCGTCTAATCTATACTCATCAGGTAATTGATATTCAAAATTTGTAAATTGATGTTCAGCTATTAATGCAGTGCAATTTTTATCAAAACGCTGCAAATTATTTTCATCATTTAAGTAATAATAAATCACGTTGTGATTCATCTGTTTTAATTCATTGGCAAAATTTTGCATAGCAGCAAAAAAGCCTATTACCTTTTGAATATGGTGTTGTGCATAATCGGTTTCACTCCTAATTTCCATGAGCACATAGGTTACCGATTCATCCACCGTTTGAAACCACGAATGATTGATATTTAACTGATCACCTAATACTAAGCGTAAAGTTTTATTTGTTTTAATGGCCATTACTTTTTATTTTTTCTGCATCTATCGCTGCAATATTTTACTTCGTTCCAATTTTTCTCCCATTTTTTTCTCCAAGCAAATGGCTTGTTGCAGGTAATGCAAATTTTAGCTGGTAAATTTTCTTTTTTTACTCCTTGCATATGCTGTTTTTAAAAACTTATTCGTTTCCAATCTACACTAATATCGGAACCTTCTGCAAGCATTACAGAATGAGATTTTACATGATTTAAAATCTCAAAATCCTTACCATAAAATGCTGCAAAATCACATTCAATTTTATAGTCATTTAAACCATTTATTTGCCAACTAGGATGGTTAATTTTATATTCAATACTATGGCTTTCATTTACTTTGGTATATCCAAAATAATGTTCAAAAATAAATTCCTCTATGCTTCCAGCTTCCATATTTTGCTTGGTAGCCGAGGCATTTACTTGTAGGCTATTCCATTTAGATTTTACCTTCCACTCATAAGTTATTTCTTTAGCATTGCTAGTAATTTTCCAGCTATGTTTGGTGGGAATAGCAATGTAATGTTCTTTATAAAGTTTATTGGCTACGTATGCTACAATCTTGTTAGGTACAGTTTCGTTGATAAAAACCACACCTCTTTTTATTTCATTTCCTTCTTTTCGCAATACATAAAAACGAAGATTCACTTCTTCAAAAGTGCCAAAAAATGGAATTGGAATATTGAATATGGAAGTATTTTTAAATAAAAATCCAACCAAGCTTACATAGGTTTTACCATGAAAATAATCAAGCTCAACACCTTTTGGTAAATAGGGCAATAAAATGGAAGGATCAATTTCATAGTTAGCCATGATTAGGTTTTGCCATTTGGCTCTTAAAAATGTGTTCATAAAATTTAGTTTAAACTGTAAATACTGTAGTTTAAAAGTGTAGCAAAACTTACCCAAAGTAGATAAGGAATATTTATAATAGCTGCCCATTTATTTGTTTTGTAAAACAAAATAATCATCACTAAAATGCTTGCCCAAAGCAATATAATTTCAACCAATGCTAAACCCAAATTGTGAAGATTAAAGAATATAAAACTCCAAAAAAAGTTCAAAATAAGTTGTGTTATAAAAACGCCAACTAATAACCAATTTACATTCGATCTACTTATTACTAAGTAAAATGAAATTCCCATAAGTATATAAAGTAAAGTCCATACTGGACCGAATAAATAATTAGGAGGGTTAAAGCTTGGTTTGTTCAAATAAACGTACCAATTAGGAATACTTTGCGAAGTAAAGAAACCCGAAATGCCACCCACTAAAAGTGGCAATAAAATACATAATATTAACTTAATTGATTTGTTCATTTCTTTACTTTTGTTAATTTAGATCTAGATAAATTAACATGTTTTGCCAATATTTTTTTTCCTTCTATTTTTACGTCTTCATTCTTCCGAAAGCTCCAAACAATTTCACTTGCTTTTTTTCTAGTTGCTTCTACATCAACAATAGGAGCTGGATAATGTTTTCCAATTTCACAAGCATATAATTGCTGCTCTATTAAAGTGAGTTTATGAGGTTCGTGAATTAATTGTGAAGGAACATTTTTAAGTTCTGGAATCCATTGTTTAATAAAAAGTCCTTCGGTATCGTGTTCTTCCGAATTTTTTATAGGGTTATAAATTCTAATGGTATTAATACCAGTTGTGCCACTTTGCATTTGTAATTGTGGGTAGTGAATTCCTGGTTCATAATCTAAAAACTGACGCGCCAAAAAATGCAGTTCACGCCAGTCTTGCCAAAGGTTAAAAACAAAAAATGAAACCACCATTGCCCTCATCCTGAAATTAATATAGCCAGTAGCTACCAAGCATCGCATACATGC
>JBIILW010000092.1:0-7028 GCA_044338265.1 Bacteroidia bacterium
CACATGGTTTTCAATGTTATTAATTTCAATGTCGTTAATGGTGGTATTTGGTAAATTATTACTGAACAATTTCCATTCAGTTAAAGAGTCGTTTGTGTAATAAACTGCTTTATTCATGGCTAAATAAATGGTGTTATTATAACTACTTGCTTGGTGAATAATGCTATTTTTGGCTCCTGTAGGAAGGTTATAGGTAATGTTTTTCCAAGTAGTTCCGCTGTCTAACGATTTATAAATAATATTATCGGTTACAACATATATAATAGATGGATCATTTCTATTGAAATCAAAATTCTTGATTGACGAAGTCAAATTATTAAACTTAGTAAAATTAAAAGCAGTTGTTCCATCCGATTGGTAAAGCCCAGCTGTAGTGCTTACTAATACTTTTAAATCATTGGTAGGATGTACCCTGATTTGATTAATATTACTAACAAAATCGTAGGAAGAAGCAATGGAAAATGACCCAGAATTATACATGTATAATTTTTTAAAACCAGCATATAAAATTCCATTATTACCAAATTCTAAAGGCGTAATCCAATTTCCTTTTTCACCCGCAGGTGAGTTAGCCGATTTAAAACCATTATTTGAAGTATCCGAAATATCTAATTCATACATGGAACCACCATACTGAATAAACCCATAATGGGAATTTAAATTGGTTGGGTCAATGGCTGCATCCATACCATCGGCTCCATGAAAATTAATCCATGCATTGTTAGTAAATGAATAACCGCCATTGTCTTGTAATCCTCCTACAGCTTGCACCTCGGTTGACTGTGCCACATCAATTCTATAAAACTGACTAATGTTTAAACCATTTTTTGTTTTATCAGAAAAACTATTACTTGAATCTGTTGAAATATAAATTCCACCATCGGAACTTGTATAAAATTTACCATTGTAAAATTTCAAATCATGAATATCGGCATGAGTATAAGTTTTACCCGTTGGATTACTCCAACTATTTAGTTTACTAAAATTAGTTCCACCATTTGTCGATTTCCAAACATTTAAACAGCCCGTAAAAACTAATTCTGGATTTTTATCAGAAACAGTTATTGCTAAATCATAATCAGCTTGAGTAGCTCCATCGTAAACATCGGATGTGGTATTTTGGGTAGTAAAAGTTTCGCCACTGTTTACAGATCTGTAAACTCCTTTATAACTATCATCGTTATCAGAAACTAATACATATAAGTATTCAGCATTTGCAGGTGTAACTGCAATGGCCGTTCTACCCGCGTTGGTGTATGTTTGAATTGAAGTAAATGTTTCACCACCATCTATCGATTTAACAATGTCTCTTGTAGTTCCAGAACCAGATACAGCATATAAAACAGAAGTATCGTTTGGTTTAATTCTAATTTCTTTACAATAGGTATTGTAGTTTCTTGTCCAAGTTAAACCAGCATCGGTAGATTTATAAACACCACTGCTACCCACTACCCAAAGTGAGTTTGAGTTCAATGGATTGATTAATATTTCGCCTAATTTTGAAGAAGACGTATAAGGATAAGAAGTTTGAGTCCAGGTTATACCTCCATCTATGGTTTTCCAAATTCCCGTGGTAGCTGAATTTCCTCCATCTTCATCACCAGAAGAAACATATATAATATTAGAATCATTGTAATCAATGGCAATTCCTGAAACACCAGAAAACAAAGCTTTTTCATTTAACAATATCCAAGAATTTCCGTTGTTTTTACTTTTCCAAATTCCTCCATTTGGCGAGCCTATATAAATGGTGTTTGGATTTTGTGGATCCACAACAGAAATATTTATTCTACCTTGCCCTGAACTCCACGAACCTTTGTTTACATGGGTAAACGGCCCCATTGGAATCCAATTACTCCTATCTATACTATCTTCTGTTTTACTTAAATTACTGCTATTTTTTCTTGTATTTAAATACTCATTGGCTATTTGGTCGCCAGTCATTAAAGTACCATCTGCATTTAAATAATACTTCCAATGTTCTTTCCATCTTTGATATACTTTAAAACCAGAACCTTTGTTATATTTATTGGGTTGGCTTTCCCAAAAACTATCTAATTGAGCAGTTATTTCAAAGTAATTATTAGTGGTAAATTCCTGTCCAAGTATTTCAATTGGCTGATTACTTTTTTGCGAATAAACTAAGTTAATGCATAAACTTAAGAGGATGTATAAGAAGGTTTTTTTCATTTTTTTAAATTTTATTGTTTAATTATAAAGCTAATTACTAATTACAAATAAAGAGCATTATAGTTTCAAAACAAATTCCACTAGGTATGACAACAAAAAAATGACAATGGTTTTATTTGGATTTTATATCCGTTTCTAAACTTAATATATTAGCAATTAAACGGTATGAACCAGGAACACCAGCAGGCAATTCTCGGAAAAAAGCTAAGCCTGTGTAAACATAATTTCCTTTGCCATATTTGGCAATAATTAAACTGCCTTTATTGGGTTTTTCTCCCGGATCATTTATACTTAATGGACATTGGAAACTACTGTCTATTTCGGTTCCAAAGTAAATTCCACGTTCTTGAATCCAACCATCAAAATCGGCATTGGTAATTTTATTTGGAAAGTTTAATACTGAGTGCTCTGGCAATAAAAATGTAACAGGCGCTTCTTCAATGGTAACTCTATCGCGACTTAGTTTAAATGGAACCGGAGAAATTTGATCTTTCAAAGGTCCAAAAAAACTATTGGTATTGTATTGAACAATTAAGTTTCCGCCTTCTTTTACATAATCAAATACACGTTGTTTGTATTGTTGTAATTTTTCGTTGGTGTTAAACGCGCGAACACCCAAAACAATGGCAGGAAATTCATTCAAGTTTCCATTTTGCAATTGTTCATCAGTAATCATTACCACTTTATAACCCATTTGCTCCAAGCTTGCAGGCACTGCATCGCCCGCACCTTGAATATAAGCAACGGTGTTAAAGGTTTTCTTTACATCTACTTTAACTAATTTGGCTTCAGCTTCAGGAAACCAAGTTTGAACTGGAATATGGTCGTACTTTATTTCTTTGATGCCTTTGGTGTATTCCACTCCGTCTATTTCGGCTATGAAGTTGATGGTTGATTGTTTCTCGACTACGCTCGAAATGACTTTGCTTGACCCTTCGGCTGAGCTCAGGGTGACATTGTCTGAAGGTTTTACATTAAACGTTACAATTTGTTCATCGCCTTTTTTAGGTAAATAGATGTTTACAAATGCTGGTTCCGAAGTCCAGCCTTGAGGTAAGTTTGCGGTTACTTTAGTTTGAATATTGTCTTTTCCAGCTTTAACAATTACCTGAATTTCTTTTGGTTTTTCATCGGTAAATACAAAACTTTTTTGTGTTAAGTTGAGCATTACTGGAGGTGTAATTACCAACGGACGATACAACTCTCCTTTTTCTGGATCCGCCCATTTGTATTGTATATGTTCTATGTACTTAAATGAATTGGAACTAGTTTCAAAATTAAAAGAACTAAAAGTGTAAGGAAATGTTAAACTATTTCTTAGTAAGTTATATTTATCCTGAATCACAAACATGTTTTTTTCAATGGGATTATCTAACCAATAAGGTTGAGAAATTTCATTACTTGAAAATTTAGTGGTGTCAAAATGAATAATATTAAATTTGTAACCTTTTGTATAATTTGTTGTCCTTACAATTGTTTGTTTAACTAAATTAAATTTTTCATTTAAACTATAGTTTGGCTTATCTACCAAAGCCTCATTAACTATTCCACAACTTTTGAATAGAATTTTTCTCAAAAAATCTTGATGAATTGAAACATTTTCCAATTCAAATAAGAGTTTCAATTTCTCTAAATCTATCTTACTACTTGATGGGTTCTCAACATTGTAATCTTTCAAAATCTTAGTAATCTGTTTCCAAATTTTCTCTCCACCCTTTACTCTTTTCCAAGTAAAATCTATTCCTTCAAAAATATCTTTTAGTCCAGTGGTATCTCCTTTTAAAGGTTTAAAAAAGTCAAAGATTTCACCACGTTGTTTGGCACTTCCAAAACCTTGGCTTTTGTGCATGCTGCGGCTTTCGGCTGCTATTTCGCCATAACTTTTACCTAACAAAGGATTGTATCCGCCCACATCTAGTTTTATATACGGACTCATATCGGCATTTGGGTTCGCAAAACGAGTACTTACATTCCAAAACATCCTGCGGGTTTTCCAAGCCGAAACATATTGTAATTGCTCCGGAAAACGAGTTGGATCAGCTGCTGCATCAAACGCTTCTTCGGCTAACATTGCAGAAGCTGTGTGGTGTCCATGTCCGCCACTTCCATCGGTAGCAAATCGAGTAATGATAATATCTGGCCTGAAATTACGGATTACCCAAACCATATCACTTAAAATAGAATCGTGGCTCCATTTGGTAAAAGTTTCTTCCTGATTTTTACTAAAACCAAAATCATAAGCACGGGTAAAAAACTGCTCACCACCATCAATTCTACGTGCTGCCAATAACTCTTGTGTACGAATCATTCCCAATTCAATACCTTGTTCCGAGCCAATTAAATTTTGTCCGCCATCGCCACGCGTTAAACTTAAATAACCAGTACGCAAACATTTTTCATTGGCCAAAAAAGCTATCAAACGTGTATTCTCATCATCAGGGTGCGCTGCAATGTATAATACAGAACCAACGGTATTCAACTTTTTAAGTTGTAACAATATTTCAGATGATGTGTATGATTTGGGTGCTTGCGCAATTACCAAAACAGTTAAACATATAGAAAGGATGAATAAGGATATTTTTTTCATTATAATTTTTTAGCTCCGTTGGCTAAAGCCGAACGGCAATTGATTCTTTTGTTCTGTTCTTTTTTTCTGTGAAATCTGTGTAATCTTTGGCTGTTCTTTCTAATTGCCAATTGCATATTGCTAATTGCTAATTAATCACACTATAACTTGTTCCATCTTTGCCATCTTTTATTTCAAAACCAATGTCTTTTAGTTTATTTCTGATGGCATCGCTGGTAGCAAAATCTTTGTTCATTTTTGCATGATTTCTTTGATCAATGATCATATTCATTAAACCATCAACTTTGCTTGTATCAGTATTATTTTCTTCTTGTAAACCCAATACATCAAAAACAATTTCAGTTATGATTTTTTTCAAACTATCTTTATCAGTTTCTGTAATGGTTTCTTTGCCATCATTAATAGAATTAATCATTCGTACCGCTTCAAAAATACTTGCAATGGCAATGGGTGTATTGAAATCATCGTTTAAAGCATTGTACATTTCTGTTTTTATAGCATCAATATTTACCGAACTATTTGCGCTTACTTTTAAACCATCCATCAACTTCATGGCGTTCATTAATCTGGCAAAACCTTTTTCAGCTGCTTGCAATGCTTCGTTGCTAAAATCTAAAGTACTTCGGTAATGAGCTTGAAGCATAAAGAAGCGCACTGTCATTGGGCTATAGCCTTTGTCTAATAGTTGATGATTTCCAGAAAATAACTCGTTTGGCAAAAAAGAATTTCCTAAACTTTTGCTCATTTTTTGGCCATTAACTGTCAACATATTGGTATGAATCCAGTAACGAGCAGGTTGTGTTTTATGGCAAGCCAAATTCTGTGCAATTTCATTGGTATGATGAGTTGGCACTAAATCCATACCGCCACCATGAATATCAAATTCATTTCCCAAATATTTACTACTCATGGCTGAACATTCTAAATGCCAACCAGGAAAACCAACTCCCCACGGACTTGGCCATTTCATAATGTGTTCAGGTTTGGCATTGATCCAAAGTGCAAAATCTAATCGGCCACGTTTATCACCTTGCCCATCTAAATCGCGGGTATTGTTTAACAAATCGTCTAAATTTCTGTTAGATAAAATGGTGTAATTATATTCTTTGGTAAACTTTTCTACATCAAAATATATAGAACCATTTACCTCATATGCGTATCCATTTTCAATGATCTGTTTGGTCATTTCTATTTGCTCAATAATATGACCGGTAGCAGTAGGTTCAATGCTTGGTGACAAAGTGTTAAACATGCGCATGGTTTCTCTAAAATCAATGGTGTAACGCTGTACAATTTCCATTGGTTCTAGTTGTTCCAATTTTGCTTTTTTAGCAATTTTATCTTCACCTTCATCGGCATCACTTTCCAAATGCCCGGCATCGGTAATATTGCGCACATAGCGCACTTTATAACCCAAATGCAAAAAATAACGAAATATTACATCAAATGAAATAAAAGTTCGTGCATTGCCCAAATGTGCATTGCTATATACTGTTGGTCCGCAAACATACATGCCGATATGACCAGCGTGAATTGGTTTAAAATCTTCGAAAGTTCGAGATAAGGTATTGTATATTTTTAAATTAGCATCCATGATTAAAAATGAACTGCGAATATAGGAAAATTCATTTCAAAGATTGAAAAGATTACAAGGTTGAAAAATAATAGCCACAGATTACACAGATTGCACAGAAAATTAAATTTTAGTCTGCAGTAAATTTTTACGTATCAGTTTTCAGTCAGTTCGAGTAGAGTCGAGAACACCCAAACTTTGTCTCGACTATGCTCGACATGATAACTATTCCGCTCGATATGAACATAATTTATCCAGATTTTTTATACAAAAAAACGGGCAAGTATTTTAAAATACTTGCCCGTTATAAAAAAATTGTTATAATTAATTAGTGTGTAATTACTACTTTAATTGTAGCATTTTTACCATCAATTCCTGTAATCGATAACATATAAATTCCGTCTTGTAAATTACTAACGTTTATATTGTTTGTCATTGAAGTTTCCATGTGTTGTTCTATCAATAATTGACCAGTAATTGAATATAACTTCACATCCATATTTCCAGTTATGTTATTACTATTAATAAATAACTCTGTTTGAGCAGGATTAGGATAAACATTAATATTGTTTTTAAAATCAATTTTGTTTATGCTTACTCCAGGGCCACGAACCAAGGTAATATTAAATGTTTCAACTGCTTTTAAAGAATCTGTTGTTTCGTAAGAAAAAACAGTCC
>JBIILW010000093.1:0-7001 GCA_044338265.1 Bacteroidia bacterium
CTGTTAACCAAGGTGAAGTAAATTCAGGTGCTACATTTACATCCACAAGCGCAATTTATGACGATGGTTGGAATTTATTAGGCAATCCTTACCCAAGTGCTTACGACTTTAATGCACAATACGATTTAAGTCCTTCAGCAAATTTTGCCAATATTAATCCTACGGTGTATGTATATAGTGCTTTAACTGGTGGATATATAAGTTATAATGCCAGTAGCAATACCAATGGTGGACTTTCAAATGGTATTATACCTTCGGGTGCAGGATTTTTTATTCAGGCCAACGCGGCTAGTCCTGTTTTTAAATTTCAAGAAGCTTTTAAATCTACTTCTACTGCCATTGCTGTTCATAAAACTGAAATAAAAACCGATGAGTTTGGAATAAAATATTTTAAAGATTCTACTGAAAGTGATTATTTAGTGGTAAAAATGTTTGAAGGCGCAACGTTAAACAGTGAAATGTTTGATATTAAAAAATTTAGAAATGACAATTTAAACTTAGCTGCATACGGGGAAGATAACATTGATTTGGCAGGAAGTTGCATTCCTTTTGTAGCTGAAGAAACACATATTAAGTTAAATGTAGAAGCAAATGAAGTTGGAACTTACCAATTTGAATTTACCAATATGGATAATTTTGATGCCAATGTTTCGGTTAGCTTATTAGATAAATATACCAATAAAACTACCAATGTAAAAGCCAATACCAAATATACTTTTGAAATGGGTGCTGGGTTGAATCAATGGGGTAAAAACCGTTTTGAATTAATTTTAAATGGTAAAATAAATACAAGCATTAACCAAGCCAATATCATAGCCAATACTAACTTAGTAGTTTACCCTAACCCAGCTACAGATTTAATAAATATAAACATAAGCAATGCTAGTTTTAAAAATTCTAGCATAACTATTTCTTCTGTTTCTGGCCAACAAATTATGAATTCAACTATGAATGGAGCCAATGCCCAATTAAACATTGAAGGCTTAAGCAATGGCGTATATTTTGTAACCGTAGTTAACGAAAACGGATTTAATAAAACAGTAAAATTTGTGAAATAGACGTTAGTTGATAGTTGTCAGTTGATAGATATTATGGTCGTTGATCCCGATAGATTTCGGGAGAAACGCTCAAATTGCACTTCGACAATCTCAGTGACCAACTTTAACAAAAAATACCAAATACTATGGTCTTTGGAACATGGACTTTAAAAAGAAAAAAATATGAAAAAAATAATAGCAATCGCAGCAATATTAGTAAGCATATCTTTTGCAGCTAATGCACAACCAGGAAGTACAACAGGTGGATTTGATGACGAACCACAAGATGTGCCAGTAGATGGAGGAATTATATTATTAGCAGCTGCTGGTGCTGTTTATGGATATAAGAAAAATTATAAAAACCAAACATTTTAGAGCTAAACAATTGAAACCTTTAATTAAAAAAAAATAAAATAAAAAATAACATACAAATGAAAAACTTAAAACTAATTTTTATCCTTACAATATTATTAAATAGCGTAACGAGCAAAGCTCAAATAGGAATAGGAACAACTTCGCCAAATGCTTCAGCAAAGTTAGATATTACATCAACTAATAAAGGTTTTTTGCCTCCTAGAGTTACCCTTACGGGTACTGCTGATGTTGCTACCATTGCAAGTCCAGCTACAGGTCTTATGGTTTATAATACTGCTACTGCTGGTACATCGCCTAGTAATGTAACTCCTGGAATTTATTATTATGATGGTAGTAAATGGCAACGAATTATAAACCAACAACCAGATGCAACCATAGAATTTGACAAGGCCACACCCACTACATCAGGTGTAACATTTACACCCAATACACCAGCTAGTAAGGATTATGTCTATGTGAGTACCGTTGATAATTCGCAATGGACTTATAATGGAACAGCATATGTTACTTATACACCTACGGCAAGTACAGCTTGGAATTTGGCGGGCGGTAGCAGTGATGCTGGTAGCAATAAAACCAGTGGAATTGCTCGTGCGGGAAGTGTGGGTATAGGAACCACTTCTCCTCATGCTTCTGCTATATTAGATGTTACTTCAACTAACAAAGGTTTTTTACCACCTAGAGTTACCCTTACCGGAACTGCTGATGTTGCTACCATTGCCAGTCCGGCTTCGGGCCTCATGGTATATAATACTGCCACGGCTGGTACTTCGCCTAGTAACGTAATTCCTGGATATTATTATTGGAATGGAGCTGCTTGGACAAGAATTAGTAATAACAGCAGTATTTTAGCATCAAATACAGTAACTATCTCTGCCACAACAACTGCACCAACAACTGGTACAAGGACTGCAGATAAAACTTTTGCCGTTGACAATGGTGCAACTAAAAATATTACGTTACAATTAGGATTTGTTGGAGGGACAGCTGGTAGTGGCGATTACCTTTTTTCACTGCCATCAGGCGTTACATTTAATACTGGTACTGGATATAATCCAACTTATACTGGAACTTCATGGTTTCCTAGTGGTGGGACCTGGGCACCTTACCTTATTCCTATGAATGGTGGAATAATAAATGGTAGTGTTTTTAGTGCCTCAATGTTTGCAATTCCTTATTCTAGTACACAATACAGAATAGCAATAGTTACGGTGAATAATTCTCAAGATTTCTGGAGTAGTGCTATGTTTAATATGGGAGCTGGTTCGACATTTAGTGCCACTTTTGATATTAGGTAAGTTTTGTAAAATACTTATCCATTGTTTACCATATAATATGTTTAAGTTCTCATTTTACATGCTTTAAATATGTGTATGAAAATTTAACAATTCTAGGTAATCAGTTTGACTGTAAAATTGAAGATTAAATACAGTAAAAATTTGGATAATTTGCTAGGTCAATAATTTCAATCCAATAATTTTTTGGCAATCAAATACGCAATCAAATTATTTAAGTTACATGCTTAATTAAATGTTTACTTATTATACCAATTATACTTTGGAAACAATTGTTTTTGGAAAACACATTAAATACTTATCATTATTTTGGAGCGTTTAAGGTTTTTGAATTAATAATTTTTTTAAAATTAAGTCACCAACTATGTGCAGTAATGGTTTTAAATGTAAATATTGAATACTAAATTTTTATTTTATATTTGTTATTCTACAATAAAATTAAAAATTGTACTTTAATTGATGAGCACCCAATAAATAATGAAAACATTAACCAATTTTTATTTTGTTCCTTTCAATAAGGTAATTCCAGAATTTTTAAAATACGTTGCTTATTTGTTGTTTTTTTTCCTGACTTCTTGTGATTCTAAAAACAATAAGTATGAATTATCCTATTCTAGCAAAACTCCCATTGATTCTTTGATATTGATCATTGACAAGGAAAACAATGGATTTGAAATTACTGCAGAGGAAATTCATGACATGTTATTTTTCAATAATGATACAGCAGGTGCTAATATTATTTTAGAATATATAAATAATCGTGCAGTAAAAGAAGGTAAGAAATCAGCGTTTGCGGTTATTGAACTTATAAAAGGATATAAAAGTTTATGGGCTAACAATTCTGAAAAAGCGTTGTTGAATGCTTTCAATGCTCAAAAATTAATTACAGAACAAGACACCATTATTCAGTTTAATATTTATAATTTAATTGGCAATGCTTATTATTATCAAAATAAAATTGAAACAGCAAAATCATATTTTTTAAAAGGATATAATTTAGCAGTGATAGTAAATGATACTGTTCAAATAAAAGTATTTGCCAATAATTTAGGAACCTTATATAATAATCAAGGTCAATTAGTTCTATCAGAATATTATTTTAATAGTGCACTTAAAATAAACCCAATTGAAAATCGAATGATTGATACTGTTCTTGTTTCAAATATTTATGGAATAATGATTGGTGAAAAACGATTTGACGATGCTCAAAAATTTATTGCCAATTACCAATTATCAAACATTCAAAAACCTAGATCAGTTTATGAATTTAACATCATTCTGAATACCATTTATATGGAGCAATGTAAAAACAATTGGGACTTATCAAGATCACTATTAAATATAGTAAACATAGAAAATATACCTGATTATCAAAAAATTGATTATGTGGCATATTATGCTACTCAAATTCTAAACGACAATCCAAGTTTATTACATACCTATTTAAATAAACACATAGATATAATAAAATCAAACTTCCCCTATTCAATTACACAGTTGGAAGATGTTTTAAATTATTGTATTTCAAAAAACGAAAGTGTAATAAATTTAGAGGAATTAAATGAGCTAGAAAAATCCTATGGTTTTGACGAAACAAACTTGAGAGATAAATCAAGTGTAAAGTTTATAAAATCATTACTATATAGTTAAAAAAATGATTTTAAAAATGCACAAATAGAAAGTAAAAAAGCACTTGAAACTACTAGCAAATATTACGCTGTTATAGATTCCATGCTTACAATGGGAGTTACAAGTACATTAAAACAAGAAGAATTGTCTTCAAGTATTGCTATAGCAAAAAATGAAATAAAGGAAAAAGAAAAAGAAAAAAAATTCCTGTTGATTGTTATGATAATGGGTACATTAGTATTTACTTTTGGAATACTATGGATTTACTCATTTTATAAAAGTAAATCAATTAAATTAAGAAAAGTACAATTAGAAAACGATAAAATAGTATTAGCGCATACTTTTAAAATAAATGAAGCCACTTTAAATAAAAGAATCGTAGACTTATCAAAAATTATTATTTCAAAAAGCAGTGAAATAAGTTCAAAAATTAAGAAAATTAATGAGGAAGTTAAAAGTGAAGAACTTTATAAAGCCATTAAAGAAATAGATCGTTTTAAAAGAATTGGTTTACCCTCAAAAGAAAGTAATGTTAGACTAATACCAGAAAATTATCAAAATCTGAATGAAATATTATTATCACCAAAAACCCTCAGTTTAACTGAAAAAAGAATACTGCAATTGAGTATCAATGGAATGAAAACCAAAGAAATTGCCAATATATTAGGGATTAGCAACCAATATATATTTAATGCAAGAAGCAAAATTAAAAAGAACCTAACCATACAAGATTTTGAAAACTGGGAAGAGTTAAAGTCACTTATTGAAAATGAAACGTAAAATGCCATTATTAAAAGCTATAGTTTATTTAAAATAAATATGGAAATTGGGATTTTTGCTTTTTAAAAAGATAAATTGGACTACCAAATTAAATAGAAAAATAATACATAAACGATGGTGGATTTATTTAGTTTATAATTTCAACCAGTTCACTTTTTGGCCTATCATTATTTTTTGTTTAAAGCATTTGTGCTTTCAGTAAATCGCCATGCAATCCGGTGTTTAAATAATCTTTTTGAATAAAAATATCTTTGCCATCATCACCACGTTCCATATTGGTTGGCTATACATAAGCACCACCACGTTGAGTTACATCGGCATATCCTTCAATAAAACTAGCAATAAAAACAGCAGCAAATTTTCCTGGTTGTACTTCTTCTAAAGCACCTGTTTTAATTAATTGCTTGATGGCAAGTAATACTAAATTTTTTTCCTCTGAACTTGATAATTCAAGCTTAGCAGCAATTTGTTTATAATTTAAAAGTTTGCGTTGGTTTTTGGCAAAAACCTGTACAACCATTCTTTTAATTTTTTTTATTTGAGCCATTTTTGATAATTTTATTAATTCAATTTAAGGCATAATTGTTAAATAAAAAGTTGAATAAAGATTCTACAATTTATTAGTAGTTTAAAATCAGTTTTGATTTTATTTTTTAAAAACAATAAGCAAATTTTTAAGTATCGTAACTCAGTTAATCATTAAATTTAAAAGCATAAACAAGGTTTGAATTGTAAATTTAAAGTTGATTTTTACTTACTATTTATTACTAATTCATTATTGAATAAAAAATCAAAAATTATTCCTATTAAAATCCTTTAAAAACAATAGTTTTAATTTATATAAATACAATTTACTCATTTTTATTGTATTTATATTAAAAAAATATTAAATACCCATTCCTTCGTTACCCAGATTCTCCCAATTATAATAGCATTTCCACACTAACAACTATCTAACATTTCCTAACATTGATTATAATAAAACTTCATTTCGTCTAAAATTGTGATGTAATTTTTGAGTAGCAGATAATAAAAGCTAATCAGTAGAAAATAAATGTTTAGTAGTTTAATTTATCAAAAAAAGTAATTCAATTAATACAAAGTTTAAATAAAAATAGTTCTTATAAAAAATCATGAAAATAAACTTTATAATTATCCTTACCCTTTGCCTGCAATTGGCAACAAAAGCACAATTACACATTGCTTCTGGAGAAGAAATTTTCGTGTCGGGAACAGAAAACTTATACACCACTGAAAGTTTTTCAAATGCAGGTAAACTAAGCATAGCAGCAGGAGGAACTGCTACATTGAATGGTGGTTCAGCTTCTGGAACGGGAACTATTAAGGGTTCAAGTACTTCTAATTTATTAATTGGTGGAACAAGTACCAGTGGAACTTATTATTTTGATCAAACCACATTAGGTATTACCAATGTATTAAAAAACTTAACCCTTTCAGGAACCGCTACCGCTACTTTGGGCAGCACACTTAATATGATAGCTGGCGCAGCATCAGGAACGGTAATTGTAGGTTGGGGAACAACGCTTTACACTGGTGGGTTTTTAACATTAAAGTCCGACATCAATGGAACTGCTAGCATTGGAACTTCTAACGGAATAATTTCTGGAAATGTAACCGCTGAAAGATATGTAATAAGTTCGGCTAGGCGTTATCGTTTTTTATCTTCGCCAGTTCAAAATCAAACTATAGCTAATTGGATGACTCAGTTTTATGTATCCGGACCCTGCACCACAGCACCTACAGTTTTAGGTGCTATAAACGACCAAGGTTGGCATAGTACTTGGGCTAATATGACAGCTCCTGGTGCTTACAATGCTTCTACTAATCCTTTTGGTGTAAAATATACTTCTATCAGAACATACAA
>JBIILW010000094.1:0-6973 GCA_044338265.1 Bacteroidia bacterium
CCCAAAAAGTATATTGGAAAAACGGTAACATTAACAGTATTTTACTCAAGTGATAATGAGAAGGTAATAAATCAACCAGAATCAAGAGAAAACACCAGTGAAATGTACTACGACAATTTATGCCAATGCTTAAAACCAAAAGATCGCTATAGTAAAGTAGGTACCCACGCTGTTCATTGGAAAAAATTTATTGAAGTGAATTCTGTTGCATCAATTACTATTAATGTCCCAAAATCGTTTTTTATGGATAATAAAATACCTCAAAATTTTGGTAAAGGACATTTAGATATTGACATTGATGTATATTCGGGCGAAAGCAGAAAATCACCTGAAAAAGGGGAATATTCTGAAAGTTTAAGTAGCGAAAATTATGAACTTGTTAATATACGAAGACACCGTTAATAGACCAATGGGTTCGGATTTGCATTATATGCGGTTTGCAAAACCGCACCGGCTGTATTATAGTGTTGAAGTTTTTTAATGATCAGTTAGTAACAATTCATTTAAAAAATTGGGATATACTTGTTCCCAAAATTTATTCAATAAATTGTTGTAGGCGTCTTTACTGGCATTTTCGGGCGTTAACTGAAATCCTTTGATATCTTTTAAAGCATCTTTATATATTTCATGATTATTTTTTACATCTACAATACTAATGTTCATGTTAATATTTGCTTGCAGCATTTTGCCCCACATCACTCCTAAATCTATGGTATTTGCGATTACTTTAATTTCATAATCTGCATTGTTTCTATCGCTAACAAAATTACAACCACTTTCTACTAATTTGCGTTTGAGTTGTGGTTCAATGATGTTAAACTCTAAGTTTTTATTTAAAATTTGTTCTTTACTATTGGTATAAATTTTTATGGGTTCTACTGCTAATCTAAAATTAGTACTTGGTGCATCTATGTTGGTTAAAATGCTTTTTAGCAATCCGTTTAAACTATCACTTTTAATAATCGTAGCAATGTCAACTATAATTTTTACTTGCTGAATCGGGTCTTTGGCTTGAATTCTATTCAATGAGAAAGTAGCAATACCATTTTGGTCGGTTTCGGCACTATTGCCAAAATCAAATTTGGCTTGTGTGGCTTTTAAAGTTAAGGGAACAAAAGGAACAAAACTATTGTTTTCCTGCAATTTTACACTTGCTGTAAACGGATTATTAATGGGTTTTCCAATTTTACCTTTTAGTTCTACCACTTCAGTTTTTACCTGTAATTTGTATAATTGGTTTTGAATCTGACTCACAATTTCATTCACCAAATACACTTCATTTCCTTTGTAAACAGTGGCCACATCTTCATTCAAATAATTTTGTAAAGCGCTTAATGCTTTGATTCGCAAACGCATCATTTGCATGTAATTATTTTGATAAGAAAGACGGTCGGCATTATCCAAAAAGTTAAGCGATTGTTCAATGGCAGCTTGTAATTTTCTGCGTTTAGCAGCTTCATATTCAGCTTTTGAAAGTTTGTAATAAATATAAAAATCCGATTTGTTTTCCCAGCTGTCTACTACCTCAAAATCTTCTACCATGGCCTGCGCCATAACTTTTGTATCGGTAGCAAACATTTGGTTCAATACATTATTATTTTGATTAAGCGAAAGAATAGAATTAGAAGAAACTACCACTTTTATTTCACCAATTAAGTCGTTTAAGGCACGCTTTTTGGCCATGGCTTGGTAATCGGACGGATTCAATATTTTATTGGCATAGCCAACACCTACATAAAAATTATTATTTACAGGCCTTTGTTGCACCCAATCTGGCTGCTTACTCCTGTCTTTTCTACTAATTCCGTTGTTTGTTGTACCACACGAAACCAATATTATTATTAAGAATAATGGGAATAGAATTTTTGCTTTTATAAATATATTTTTAAACATGGAGCTATTTTCAGTATTAATCAAAAATTATTCAAACTTTGTACCACTAAATTTGATGCTGATAAAGTTCGAAATTATCATTTGTTTTATTAAAAACAATAAAACGAATTTCAGAATTTTGAATTAATTAATTTATGCTTCAAAATTGAACCCCTAATTATCATTTTCATTTACGAATTGCAATTGCTATTTTGCAACCTGAAAAATTACAATATTATGGGAAGAGTATTTGAAAAACGTAAGCATAAAATGTTTGCTCGTTATGCTAAAATGAGTAGAACATTTACCAAAATAGGTAAAGAAATTGCTATTGCAATAAAAGCAGGCAATGGAAATGGGGATCCTGATAGCAATGCAAGATTAAGAGCAGTTATTGGAAATGCAAAGGCCATTAATATGCCTAAAGTAAATATAGATGCAGCCATTTCGAGGGCAACTACCAAACAAGATAAAGACTTTGAAGAAGTAGTATATGAAGGAAAAGGTCCGCATAATATTCCAATGATTATAGAAACTGCTACCGATAATCCTACCCGAACTGTGGCTAACTTACGCATGTATTTTAATAAAAAAGGTGGACAGCTAATGGTAAGTGGTTCATTAGATTTTTTATTTGAACGCAAAGGAATTTTCAGGATAAAAAACACAGGAATTGATATTGAAGAATTTGAATTTGAAATGATAGATGCTGGATTGGAAGAAGTAGAAGATGATGGAGAGGGGCATTTGATATTAGCAGTAGCATTTACCGATTTTGGTAAAATGCAGCATGCTTTAGAAGAGAAAAAAATTGAAATTATAAATGCTGAATTGCAACGGATACCAACTACTCCAGTAGAATTAACCGAAGAGCAAGAAGCGGAATTTAATATATTATTAGATATGATTGAGGAAGATGACGATGTGGTAAAAGTTTATACCACATTGATGTAATTAATTAAAACAAAACATAAAAAAAACCGATTCAATTTGAATCGGTTTTTTTATGGATAATATCCAATGTATTTTATTTGAATAATTCAACTGCATCAAATAAAGTTCCAGGAGCTGGAGTATTTGGATTTGAATTGATTTCTGATTGTGGATACAAGAATTTTCCAGGTAATGAAGTTCCATTATTTGGCGTAATTCCTATTAAATTTTTGGTTCTTCTAATATCATTGAATGCTTCAACTTGACCAAATAAAGTAACATATTTTTCAGTTAATATTTCTTTTAATAATTTAGCATTGTCGCTTACTTGAGCATCGGTGCTTACATAATCGGTGTAAGCTCCTGGGCCAAACTGATCCTCGTGAGCAGCACGAACCATATTTAAATGTTCTAAACCTTTAGTATCATTGCTAGTTCTGGCATAACATTCAGCCAATATTAATTGATTTTCATTATAGCTTGCTAATGCAAAATTAGCTTGAGCGTCAAAAATTCCACCATACATGTTAGGATCAACTGGAGAATAATTATCTAGTACAAAATAATAATCAAAACGAGCAGTTTCATCAGTTTTAGCATTTCTTTTGTTTTTAGTAGAAGCGCTATCTAATAAAGCAAACATATGAGAACCTTCGCAGCTCATGTAACCAGAACGGTTCCAATCTAAGAAGTCGTAATAGATATTCCATGCACCAGGTGCAGCAGTTTCATGTTTGGCATAAAAATCATTTCCAACTGAAACACCATCAGTAGCTGCAGCAATGGCACCAGCATAATCTTTTTTGTGTAACAAAGCTCTTGCTTTTAAAGTATTGGCTACTTCTTTCCATTTAAATGTACCTGCATAAGCAGCAGCATATTTATTAGAAGTTCCCACTCTAGCAATGGCAGAATCTAATAAACCTATGCAATAGGTATAAACAACCGACATTTTATCATAAACAGGTGTATTAATTCCCTCAACACAAGCTTGACTTGAAGGAATATCGCCCCATAATGAAGAAGTAGTTAGCAGTAAATTAGCTTCTGTGATCATAGCCACTCCTTCTAAAACTTTATCATTGGCAGTGATTGCTTTTGCTCTTACTAGTTTACATTGACCTACGCCATTGGCATATAAATTTTCCCAAGGAGAATTAAAATCACCAGAAGTCATGTTATACTGTCCATAAGAAACATACTGACGATCGTAACCAGTAAATTGACCTGCAAAAATACCAGCTAGTCTAGCAGCTTCACCTTCGTTAAGCATTACATTCGCTAACTGTGCGCCAGTAATCATTAATTTTGGATCTGAGTCGCTAAACTCATTTGGATTAATTTTATTGATATCATTGATATCTTTATTACATGATGTAATAAAAAATAGGGGAGCAAAAAGTATTCCCGCTAATATATATTTTATTGTTTTTTTCATGATTGTATTTTTTTAGAAATTTAATTTTAAACTAAAAATAAGTGATTTAGTACCAGGGTTTGTAAAGTAATCTAAACCTCTGCCATTAGATGTACCAGTTAAATTTAATTCAGGATCTACACCAGGGAATTGAGTCCATAACAATAAGTTTCTTCCTGTAAATCCTACGCTTGCGCCAGGTATGTGAAGTTTACTTAAAACTGCTTTAGGCAATTTGTAATTAACGCTTATTTCACGTAATCTGAACCAAGAAGCATCTCTGATATAATCTTGTGAAACCGAACCAAATCCACCACCTAAACCAGTGTACCAATTTTGATCAAGTAATACTTTTCCGCCACCAAAATCAGTTACATTTCCTCTAATAGTATAACTACCATCAGCGTTTGCAGTAGTAAGTTGACTAATTGTTTGTCCGTTATAGTTTTTAATAGTAGCGGCTTCATCTGCAGTAACTGTAACTTCATTGGCAGTTTCAGGAGTAACTCCAAAATTATTTAACACACCATAAGTACCAGCCCACATTTGTCCACCTTGAGAAGTTTCAAATAAAATATTTACATCAAAACCTTTCCATGAAATAATACTTCCTATACCAGCGCGGTATTTAGCATTTGGATCACCCAAAACTCCTTCAGTAGCTGCCGCTTTTTTAAAGCCATTGCCATCAAGTGCAAATGTACCATCCGCATTTGTTTCCCATTTACCACCCCAGAAAACGCCTAATGCTTCTCCGGCAACTGCTCTAGATGAAGTACCTGTAAAACCAGCTAAGAAAATAGAATTTACTCCACTAATATCGTCTACATTGTTTTTATTTGAACTAACATTTCCATAAACGCTTAAAGTTAATTTTGAATTATCAATTACTTTGAAGTTTAGTTCAGCTTCCCATCCTTTGTTAGAAATGGTGGCTGCGTTATCCCATTTGCTTGTAAAACCAGATGATGCAGGAACATCAACGGCAAAAATGGCACCTGTAGTTTTGTTTTGATAATAAGTAGCTGATAAACCAATTCTGTTCTTTAAGAATTTTAAATCAGTTCCAATTTCAAATTCTGTTTTTTGCTCAGGTTTAATATTTGGATTTCCTTGAATTGAACTTCTATAAATAGAACCTCCAAATTGAGAACCATCTAAAGTTTCGCCCCATCCTGATGCTGAAGAAGAATTAATATAATTAGTATTCCAAATATAAGCAGGTGGCTCTACACCAACTAAACCGGCAGAAGCTCTTAATTTACCATAACTTAAAACCTTATTGTCTTGAAGGATGTCTTTGGTAAATTCATAAGCTAAAGTAGCACTTGGATAATAAAATCTGCCTTTAAAAGTACTTGCTGCTTCTGAAGCTGCAGTTAATTGTAAAAACACTTTATCTTGATAATCGATATCAGCAATACCATAAACTCTATTATTTTCTAAATTTTCAACGCTGTTAAACGGATTCATATTAGCGGTAGTATAATTAATAAAAGCATTTCTATCTTGATTATTCAAAATAAATTGGCTCGCAGAACCACCAATAGTATAATAACTGCGGTTAGTATATAAAAATCCAACAGTAGTATTAATAGTTAAATCCTTATTTACTTCAAAAGAATTTTTGTTGTAAGCATGGAAACTAATTTCACTCTGCTTTAAAAACTGATCGGTAAATGCACCATTTGAAGCACTAGCAGCCGATAAATAAGGGAAATAAGTAATACGTCTATCGTTTGAAATATCGTACCCTGTTCTAACTGTTAAAATTGATTTTTTAGCCCATTCCCAACTTGCTTCAGGTGTAATGATAACACGTGTAACATCGCTAGTATTTGATTGTTTGTTTAAAGTCCAACCTGGATTATTGTAAGTTGGTGCTGCACTTCCCAAATAATTACGGTAACCTCTATGTGAATTAAATACAGGAATTCCCGCTGCATCATAGTATGTTCCGGTATAATCGGTATTATTAAAATCTGGTGCAGTTCTTAAATATCCTAAATATAATCCATCTAAGTTTGAACCTTGTTGAATTCTGTTAGAGAATATTTTTGATAAAAAAGTATTCAATGAAAATTTAAATTTATCATTTAAATTATGAGTATAGTTTAAACGGCCAGTAGTTCTTCTGTAATCAGAATTACCATTTAATACACCTTGTTGGTTCCAATCTGATAAGTTAAAATAGATTGAACTTTTTTCGTTACCAGATGAAATAGAAATATTGTTATTATAAGTAACACCGGTTCTAAATACTTGATCTCTATTTGCAGTATTATATTCTTTATTGTCTCCTTTTTTAAGGATTGAATTGTATACATTTCCGTTTTCAGCCACAAATTTTGGTCCGCTTAAATTTAAAGAATCAGTTCCTGAGCGAGAAGCAATTTTATCGCCCCAACTTCCAGAAGCATTAGCTTTCCACTTTCCAGCAGAACCTTGGCCATATATTCCTTGTTTTTCGTATTCCTTATTTACATAATCAAGTGCCAAAGAAGAGCTAACTTCTACATTAATATTATTTTTTTTGCTACTTCTAGCACCTTTTTTAGTAGTTACAATAATAACTCCATTAGAAGCTCTTGTTCCCCAAACAGCAGCAGCAGCAGCACCCTTAAGCACTTCTACATTTGCAATGTCTTCAGGGTTAATGTCATTTAAGCGTGATTGTTGTACAACTCCTTCAACTCCACCGCCAATACTAGAATTACTCATAGGCACCCCATCTATAACAATGAGTGGTTG
>JBIILW010000095.1:0-6968 GCA_044338265.1 Bacteroidia bacterium
TTATATTGAGTTCAATGAATCATCTTCTCCATTTCGTTTCAATTTAAGAGATTATTTTCCGAATTTTTTCTTTTACAAACCAAAAAACTATATTCGATTTTTTAACAGAATACAAAACAGATGAATTTTAAACTTTTAATAGCCATTTCTTTATTTTACATTAGCTGTAACAATGCACCTTCACACATTGCAATTGCAAGCAATCAAGAAAAAGAATATAACAGCGATGGAATGGAAGAAGACCTAAAAGGTAGAGATGAATGGATGAAAAACATGTTGGCAAATCCTTCTACTGGCGAAATTCCAAAAGGAATTAGGAACATGGAATTGGCCTTTGCCAATCAATTACCTCAGTGTGATGTGGTTTTGAATAAAACCAATAACATGGGTTTTTGGAGTCAACGTGGTCCCTATAATATAGGAGGTAGAACACGTGCCATTGCCATTGATAAAACCAATGAAAACGTATTGTTAGCGGGTGGAGCAAGTGGTGGAATTTGGCGCAGTTACGATGCAGGTGCAAGTTGGTATATTTGTACTAATATTGATTCAAATGTAAACGTCACTTGCATTACTCAAGATGTACGAAAAGGCAAAGAAAATATATGGTATGCAGGCACTGGTGAGTATTTTGGAGGCTATGTTCCAGGAGCTTTTTTTACTGGAAATGGCATGCTAAAATCAACTGATTCGGGTAAAACTTGGAACCGTTTAAAAACTACTGTTTCCAGTAGTATTCAGTTTGATAATTTATGGGATTTTACCAATAATATTGTTGTTAATCCAACATTAGATACCATAGATGCGGTTTTTGCTGCAACATATGGTGGAATTTGGCGCAGTTTAAATGGTGGTGCCACTTGGCAATTAAATCGAGGTTCTACTTCTTCATCTACTCCATATACTGATGTGGCTATTACTTCTACCGGTGTAATATATGCAACCTTGTCAAGCGGAAGTACTTTTGCGGGAATATGGCGAAGCACCAATAATGGAACAAATTGGAGTAAAATTAGTCCAACATTTTTCCCCGCTAATTGTGGTCGGATTTCTATTGGCATTTCGCCTAGCGATGAAAAACAAGTATACTTTATTGCGCATACTCCTGGAGTTGGAAAAAAATCAATTCAATTCAATGGAACTGAGGAATGGAACAGTTTATGGAAATACAATTATGTGAGTGGTGACGGTACTTTAGTGGGTGGTGTTTGGGAAGATAGAAGTGCTAATTTACCTCAAATGCAAGGCGAATTTGGTCCTTTCATTTCACAATCGGGTTACTGTTTATATGTAAAAATAAAACCTGATAATGCAGATGTGGTTTATGTTGGTGGAGCAAATTTATACCGTTCAACAGATGGTTTTAAAACTACAAATAACACCGCTTGGATTGGTGGTTATGAAGTGGGAACTACTCGTCCTGATTTTAAAATTTATGAAAACCATCATCCCGATAATCATAACATGGTTTTTTATAACTCAAATCCTTCCAAATGTATCTCTGTTCATGATGGTGGAATTTCATTAACTGATAATAATTTAGCCACAAATATTACTTGGAAATCGTTAAATAATGGATACAATACCACTCAATTTTATACAGTGGCCATTGATAAAACTACTACAAGTGATATACTTTTAGGTGGTTTGCAAGACAATGGTACTTTATATACTAACGATGGCGATTACCGTAAACCTTGGACTTTACCATTAAGTTACGATGGATCTTTTTGTTTTGTGTCGCCAAATGCTACAGATTATTATATGTCAATTCAAGAAGGAAGAGCTTTTAGAATACAAATTGGTGCCAATGGTTTAGGAAATAAATTTGCACGCATTGATCCTAAAAATTTACCAAGATCAAAATACCAATTTATCAATCCTTTTACTCCTGATGCAAATAATTTTTATAGAATTTATATTCCCAATGGTGATAGAATTTGGCGTAACAATGACGTAAAACAAATTCCATTATTAGACAAATTAGATAGCAATGCGGTGCTTACAAATTGGGACGAATTATTAACCACCAAATTAAGTGATTCAACAGATGAAATTACAGCTATTACAAGTTCAAAAATAGACAATGATGTAGTTTATTACGGGACACAAAAAGGGAAATTATACAGAATTAAAAATGCATCAATAGGGCAACCAACAGTTGAAAACATTACAGGAACAAATTTTCCTGCTGCCTATATTAATTGCGTTTCCACGCATCCTACTGATCCTAATATTTTGTTTGCAACGTTTACCAATTATGGTATTTTAAGTTTGTTCCAAAGTATCAATGCTGGACAAACTTGGCAAGCTGTTTCGGGTAATTTAGAAGAAATAGCCTCGGGAGCTGGTAATGGTCCTTCCTTACGTTGGTTAACTGTTGTTACCGTTGCCGATAGTTTGATTTATTATGTTGGAACTTCAGCAGGTTTATTTGCTACCGATAGTTTGAATGGAATGCAAACTATTTGGGTGCGTCAATCGCCCGATAAAATTGGAAGCAACATAGTTACTATGATGGATTTTAGAAATACTGATGGTTTGTTAGCCGTTGCCACTTATGGTGCTGGCGTGTTTTCAAGTATTATCAATTCAACTAAAGATAAAACTGTAGTGAAACAAGTTTGGGTGGATCATATTTCATTATATCCAAATCCGGTGAACGACAAATTATTCATTAATTTATATAAGTATCAAGCAAAAGATGCAAGTTATAAGTTATACGATTTGAAAGGAAAATTAATTGTTGAAGGTATTTTGGAAAATTATATTTCAACTGAAAATTTGGAACATGGAATTTATTTTATCCGTTTAAATATTGACAATAAAATAATCACCAAAAAAATTGTTAAACTATAAAAAATAATTATTGGCATAGTATTTTCTATGCAACAACATAATATAAAATATCATGAAAAAACTAATTAAACTAACCGCTATTTCATTATTTCTAATAGCAA
Source organism: Bacteroidia bacterium (assembly GCA_044338265.1). Classification (GTDB taxonomy): domain Bacteria; phylum Bacteroidota; class Bacteroidia; order UKL13-3; family UKL13-3; genus JAAFJM01. The sequence goes on from JBIILW010000095.1 coordinate 2,961, forward strand.
GTTGTGGAGCTCCCAAAGGATTAACTGAAGTAAAAGGTCCATTTTCGGGAAGTGGTTACGAAGGTAGCAGACGATTTTTTAGGGCTACTGGAAGTGCCGAAAGCAGAGACTCAGAAACAGCAAAAAGCAAAGCGCTTTTAATGGCCAAACAAAGGTTGGCATCTTTTGTGCAAACTCAAATAAATCAGGTAGCTGAAAACTACAGCGCAGAACGTCAAATAGCAGATAATTTGGGAGATTTTAATACGCGCTTTCAGCAACTTACCCGTGAGGTTTTAAGTCAAACCATTGTTGATATTTCAATTATAGGTGATAAAACTTACACCAATAAAAACGGAAATTACATCAGTTACATTGCGTTAGAAGCAAAGAAAAAAGTAGTTTATGAAAAACTAAAAGAAATAAGTTTAATGCGTAAAAACTTAACTCCAGAAGATAAAGCTGCTGTTAGCGAAATGATAGAGAAAGCCATTAGAGAAGCGGAAGATAATTAGTCGGAAAATAGTGTTTAAGTTGATTTAATTAATCTGTTTCAATGTGGCCTTAATTTTTTTATTTCAAAGTAACTATCTAATTATAACCTTAATTTTTAAACTATAAAAAATATTGTTTACTTCGCAATTGTGTTTAAAAATACGATGCAAGTAAGCAATATTTTTTTTTGGTGCCTTTTGGTATCAAATATTGCTGCATTTGCACAAAATCCAATCAAAGTAACTTATCGTTTTATTGGCACAAATGCTAAAAAGATACAAACGGAAATAAAACTTCCAATTCAGTTCAACGATAGTTTACAATTACACCAAACTGTGAATGAAATATTGATTTTTTGTACTCAAAAATCATATATTTTAACTGCTATAAATACTCAATATTTTAAATCGGATTCAGCTGAAATAACTATAAATTTAAATCAATCATTTAAGTGGGTAAAAATTAAAAATAATGGAGTAGATTTTTATTTATTAAATGCCGCGGGTTTTGCAACGAGTGATTTTTCAAATCAAGTTTTTAGTCCAAATGTATTTGCTCAAAAAGTTTCAAATGCATTAATTTGGCTTCAAAACAATTCTTATCCATTTGCAGCTATAGAATTGGATTCAGTTCAAATTGATAGTTCTACTATTACTGCAAATATTTTATTGAATAAAGGTCCACAAATATTTTTTGATTCCATAAAAGTAATTGGAGATGTAAATATTAGTTCAAGGTTTTTAGCAAATTATACCAATATAAAAGCAGGTAAATTTTATAATGAAAGTATTTTAAAGCAAGCCGATAGTAGATTTGCGGAACTCCCATATTTAAGTTTAACACAGTCATCAGTAATTTATTTTTATGGAAATAAAGCCAAAATGATTTCCTATATTAACAACAGAAAAGCAAGTAGTTTTGATGGAATTATTGGCTTTGCTCCAAACAGTAGTCAAGCTAATAAACTCATTATAACTGGCGATATTAATTTAAAGTTACAGAATATTTTAGGTAGCGGAAAATCGTTGGATTTAAACTACAGAAGTTTTTTAAATAACTCACAAGAATTAAAGTTTAAATTCAATTATCCATATATTTTCAATTCAAAAATTGCTTTTGATTATGGCTTAAATTTATTGCTTTACGATACTTCCTTTTTTGATTTACAAAACGATTTTTCATTTCAATATCGTTTTATTGGCTCTGATTATTTTAAAGTTTTTTATGCTACACAATCCACTTCTTTAATTACAATAGATACAAATTTTATAAAGAATAATAGAAGTTTACCAAATATAAATGATGTAAAAAAAGATTTGTATGGAATTGGTTTTAAGAAAACAAAAATCAATTATTTACCCAATCCTTCAAAAGGATATATATTTGAAATTGATTTTGCCATTGGTACAAAAAATATATTAAAAAATTCGACAATTAATACTATACAATTAGACAATGGAAGCGGTGTATTATATAAAATATATGATTCTTTAAAATTAAGCTATACGCAATATAGAATTACATTTAAAGCGGAAAAATATTTTAAAATTACTAACAATTTTATAGTAAAAACAGATGTAAATTCGGCATGGCTTCAAACGGAAAGTCTATTTTTGAATGAACTTTTCCGAATTGGTGGATTAAAAACGCTTCGTGGGTTCGATGAACAAAGTATATTTGCAAATAAGTTTGCAATTACAAATGCTGAGTTGAGGTATTTATTAGGTAAAAACTCCAATGTTTTTGCTTTTTATAACCAAGCTTGGTATTTAAACGAATCACGAAAAACGAATCAATATGATAATCCATTTGGATTTGGTGCGGGTATAGTTTTTGAAAGCGGTGCAGGATTGTTTACTTTAGTATATGCTGTTGGAAAGCAATTTCAAAATCCAATAGAATTTAACACTGCCAAAATACATTTTGGGTATATCAATTATTTTTAAAAAATGAGTTTTAAAAGAATATTTTTATGTATGTTTTTTATTTGTGCTTTAGTAAATATAAATGCACAAAATAATACTGTAAATGTATTACCAAATGATTCAATTAATGATTCAATTAGTAATTCAATTATAGATTCAACTATAACAGTTTCAATAACATTTTCATTACTTGATTCATTAAAAAATGAACGCATTTTACTTTCCATATTTAATCCTACAATAAAAATTTCTGGACTAAGTAATACTATTGGTTTAACTGAACTTTTGAGCCACAGAGATCTACCTTTTTTAAAACAAATAAAACCAATTTATGTAAATAATAATCATTGGAAAATTTGGTTTATATTGAGCTTAATATTATATATAGCATTGATCAGATTAGCAAGTCCACGTAAATTTGAAGAGTCTGCTTTTTTAGTATTTGATTTATTTTTTCTTAAATCAATAAATGGTTTAAAAGATGCAAAATTTTCATGGATTTCTGTTCATTTATTCATTATTTATATTTTAAGTTTTTCATTAATTTTAAATCACTTTTTTGAATACAATCAAATTTTTAACGAATTTGAATATTATCAATTAGTATGGATTATTGCTGGATCAATTGTTATTATATATCTAATTAAATTTTTTGTTTATTTTTTGGTTGGATTTTTATTAAATGACATGATTTCGTCCACTAAAATGATAATAAATACCATTCAAATTTCAAGTTTTTTAAGTTTCGTTTTATTGTTATTTTCTATTTTTTATATTTATCTAAGTGGCTTACAATTAACGCAAACCATCTTTTTTGCCATGGTTGCAATATTTTTTACCGCAATCATTTACCGCATTGTTAGGTACCTTCTAAATCAAATAAGTAATAGCACATTGCCATTTTTTTACTTATTTATTTATCTTTGCGCTTTGGAAATAAGTCCGTGGTTAATTTTTATTAAAATTTTAAATAGCTATTTAAGTTGAAAAACACAAAAGTAAAAAGTGTACTTGTATGTCAGCCAAAGCCAGAAACGGAGCGTTCTCCCTATTTTGATCTTGCAAAAAAACACAATTTAAAAATTGATTTCAGACCATTTATAGAAGTGCATCCTTTAAGCCCAAAAGAGTTTAGAGCACAGAAAATAAATATTTTGGATTACACTGCAATCATTTTAAATTCTAGAAATGCTGTTGATAATTTTTTTAGAGTTTGTGCCGATTTAAAATTGGAAATGCCAATAGAAATGAAATATTTTTGTGTAAATGAAAGTATTGCAAATTATCTTTCTAAATACATTCAAGTGCGTAAGCGAAAAGTTTTTATTGGAAAAGGTACCGAAATTCAATTATCCCCACTTTTCAAAACTCATTCTAAAGATAAATTTTTATTTGCTTGCAGTGATTGGCGTAAGCAGGACATTGAGAAGTACATGAAAAAAAGCAAAATTGTATTTAAAGAAGCTTATTTTTATAGAATTGCCTCCGCTAATTTACAAGATTTAAGTAATGTAAATTACGATATTATTGCTTTTTTTAGTCCAGCTGATATTCGTTCATTATTTGAAAACTTTCCTGATTTTTCGCAAAACAAAACTGTAATTGCGGC
>JBIILW010000096.1:0-6929 GCA_044338265.1 Bacteroidia bacterium
GGCTTTTAAATCTTTGAAAGCTTTTAGTGTTTAGATAGCTGTATTACTCTCTATTTTTTTCAGAAAACCTTCTCCAATCTAACCAATTTTAGGTTGCTTTAGGAAGGTTTATCATTCAAACATACCACATATTTTTAAATATTAAAATAACCCTGCCAGTTGCTAGCAGCAAAAGCTAAGCCCTAAAACACAGGCTTAAATCGCACCTTTGTGAAAAACAAAGCTGCGTTTAAGCCTTATATGTTATAAGCCGTTTTATCTCTCTCACCTCTTAATTTCCGTCCAATGTATTTTGTCTGCCGTGTTTAATGTTAAAATATTTGTCTTCACAAAGGTCTAAGCCCAAAGAATTTATTCAGCAATTTATTTTAATGGTAAAACCGCTGCGATCTCCTCCTTAGTTGCATATCTTTTGTATGATATTCGGTCTTCTTTAACTATATCCATTGAACAACTATATGCTTTCCAATCGGCAGTCCCATAATAACTCACATCAGTTATCTGTCTAGCAGTTGGTCCCTCTGTCGGACCTCCTTCGTAATAAACCCATTCTCCAACTTTAGGGTCAGTTATTTTTATGGAGGTTGTGGTTGAATCTACTTTCGCATTTGATTTGTTATCTTCTCCTTTATTGGAATATTGACAAGCAGTAAATAAAAATAGTAGTAATGAAATTAAAGTTATTGTTTTTTTCATGATTTTTATAGTAAATTTTCCTACTCGTTTGGCTTTTCGGTGTCGCCCCGTTTTTTAAGTGGTCGCTGGTCTCCACTTTTTATTTTTAGTTATAGTCGGTCGTGAATGATTATCAAGAATTGTGAAAATAACAATTTATTTGTGTCTGTCCGCTGTATCGAGGTATCGTTTTTTAAACTTGCCCATGACTTATTTAAATAAGAATGGTTATACCAAAAACCTTCTCCAATCTACCCGATTTTAAGTTGCTTTAGGAAGGTTTATCATTTCAAATATTAGAAAGAGCCAGCCAGTTGCCAGCAGCTAAACTAGCTATCTTAGTACAAAATTTTGTCCTAAATATACCCTGCGAACCATTTCATCATCAGCTAATTCTTGGCCAGTTCCGGCTTTCAGAATTTTTCCTTCAAAAAGTAAATAGGCTCTATCAACAATGGAAAGTGTTTCGTGCACATTGTGATCGGTTACTAAAATACCAATATTTTTATGTTTAAGTTTAGCTACAATTACCTGAATATCTTCCACCGCAATAGGGTCAATACCTGCAAATGGTTCATCTAATAAAATAAATTTGGGGTTTACTGCCAATGCTCGGGCTATTTCAGTTCTTCGTCTCTCGCCACCACTCAATACATTTCCCATGCTTTTACGCACTTTGTGCAATGTAAATTCGTCAATCAATGATTCTAACTTATCACGTTGTTCTTCCTTACTCATGGTAGTAAGTTCCATTACCGCTTTTATATTATCTTCTACACTTAAAGTTCTGAAAATACTGGCTTCTTGTGGCAAATAACCTAAACCTTTTTGCGCCCTTTTGTACATGGGCATGGCGGTTAAATCTTCGCCATCTAAAGTAACAGTTCCTTCATCAGGTTTTATTAAACCAACGGTCATGTAAAAAGTAGTGGTTTTTCCAGCACCATTTGGCCCCAATAATCCCACGCATTCACCTTGTTCTACTTCAATCGACACATGGTCAACAACGGTTCTTTTCTTGTATCTTTTAACTAAATTATGGCTTTCTAATTTCATGTTTATATACTTAAATAGTAGCGGAAATTGGTTTGCAATTATAATGCCATTATTGCTATTTTTTTTAATTTATTAGTTGATAAACAACAACCAATTTTGTTCAGTTCGTGGCAATTGTTATCTTCGCAAACCAAAATAATGAACGAAGCATTTGAAATACAACTGAACGCCTTGAAAGCTGATATTGATTTTTATAGTTATTCAATAAAAGAAGTGGCGATTGAAATGGTAAAAGAAGGTTTTACCAAATATCCTATTTTTATTGCCAGCGAGCATGAAGTAAAAATTGGCGAACTCATATTATCAAGAGGCGATTATGCCCGCGATAACGATATTTATGCATCTACATTAGAAGAAATGCTTGAAAAAAAAGTAATTGATTCAAAAAAACAAAACGATTTTACAGAAAACTATAAAGGTTATAAAACCCATTGTTGTGTGCTTTGGTTAACCCCTACTTCGGCTCAGTTTGTATACATTCCATATAATAAAAATGCAGAAAATTTAGCCGATGCATAATTTCCCAAAAGTAGCAGTCGTTATTATTCATTGGAATAAGGTAGAATATTTGCAAAAATTTTTGCCTTCGGTGCTTGCCAGCAATTATCCAAATTTGCAAATTGTATTAGCCGATAACCATTCGAGTGATGATTCTGTGAAATTTATTGAAGAAAATTATCCTCAAATTCAAATTGTACAAAACGGTTATAATTATGGCTATGCAGGTGGTTATAACCATGCGCTTAAACACGTAGAAGCCGATTATTATGTGCTTTTAAATAACGATGTAGAAGTAGGCGAAAACTGGATTCTTCCTGTTATAGAAGCCATGGAAGCTGATGAAACTATTGCGGCAGCACAACCCAAAATGTTACAATATACCAACCGTAATTTGTTTGAATATGCGGGTGCTGCAGGCGGACATATTGATAAATTTGGATATGTATTTTGCAGAGGAAGGATTTTTGAAAAATGTGAAGTTGACAGCAGCCAATACCAAAACATAGAAGAAGTTTTTTGGGCAACTGGCGCTTGTTTATTTATTAAATCAAAATTATTTCACGAGGCAGAAGGATTTGATGCCAACTTTTTTGCCCACATGGAAGAGGTAGATTTATGTTGGCGATTGCAATTAATGGGTTATAAAATTATTAGTGTTCCCGAAAGTTATGTTTACCATTTGGGGGGAGGAACTTTAAGTAAGCAAAGTGATCAAAAAACTTATTTGAATTTCAGAAATTCATTGATCATGATGCTTAAAAACTTGCCTGCAAATCAGGTTTGGTGGTTGATTCCGTTTAGGCATGCACTTGATTTATTAAGTTCGGGATTCTTTTTAATTAATGGTTTTCCTAAACACAGTTTGGCCATTCACAAAGCGCATTATCATTTTGCAAAACACTTTTTTAAATGGTTAAAATTACGCAGAAAATTGCAACAAAAAATTACTAATAATAGCATGAAAGGCATTTATAATAAGAGTGTTGTATGGAAACATTTTGTAGAACAAAAACAATTTTACAGCGAGTTATAGTTCCTATTGAAAAAAATGTACTTTCGCACCTTAATAGTTGATGGTTGACAGTTGTTAGTTGACAGAATAGAAAAAAATAAAATTATATTAAAAAATAAAAATTATGGCAAATACAGGTGATTTATTTAAAGGCTGTTTTATAAAATTTAATGGCGAATTATGCCAAGTAATGGAATACCAACACAGAACACCAGGAAACTTACGTGCGTTTTACCAAGTAGTATTACGCAATGTAAAAAGTGGCAAACAAATAGAACATCGTTTGCGTGCTGGCGAAAGTGTAGAAATGTTAAGAGTAGAACACCGCGAAATGCAGTTTTTATACAAAGATGGAAGCAGTTTGGTGTTAATGGATCCTGAAAATTTTGAACAAATATTTGTAGATGGTTCTTCAATAGGCAGCACTGAAAAATTCATTAAAGAAGAAATGATTTTGAAAGTAGCTTTTGAAAGCGATACAGTTATAGGAATTGAACCACCTAATTTTGGTATTTACGAAGTAACTTATACCGAACCTGGCGTTAAAGGTGACACAGCAACTAACACTTTAAAACCAGCTACTTTGGATACTGGCGCAGAAATTATGGTTCCTTTATTTATAAATATTGGTGAAAAAATTAAAGTAGATTTGCGTACTGAGTCTTACGCTGAAAGAGTAAAATAAAAATTATCAGATATAAAATTCCAATTTCTTCGTTATGCTTGCTATTAAAAAGGTCATTTGCGAATAAAAAAAAGTACCTTTTTACAGATTGTCATATTGAGCGTAGTAGAAATATTTTGAAAACGAAAGTAATAAGTTCTCGACTCCGCTCGAACTGACATAAAAAAAGCACCTTTTGAAAAGGTGCTTTTTTTATGCTTCATTCATAAATTCATATTTTGGATTATGGCTGCTGTGCCAATGGTGCAGAATTTTGGCTCTATTTCTAACTACGGTAAAACCATTTTTATGGAAGCGTTCCCAAAGTTCCGTATCTTCATTTCCCCAAGTAGTAAAGGTTTCATTTAATCCACCAATTTTAGCCCAATCTTGTTTTAGGCAACTTAACATTCCTTTGCTACCATATTGTTCCCACTCGCCATTTTGCTTTGCAATAACAGCCGGTTTATTATTATACAAAAAGAAAAAAATGGGATACCAAACTCGGTTTTTAACTGTAAAAAAGTTAACTGATTCAACAATATTTTTGGGAAGCGATAAGTCGGCATCACAAATAAAAACAAGATTGGTTTCACTTTGAGAAACAGCTTTGTTAAAAGTGTAAGACCTACTGAATTTAATTGATTCCGAATTAAAAATTAATTTCCCTTTCCACTGTTTTTGGATTTCAGTTTTTAAATCTTCCACATCATTCGAATTACAATCAAACAACGAAAGCTCAATTAAATGCTGGTGTTTTGCGGCTTTGATGCTTTGCAATAAATGATTCAAATAGTTATCACTTCGGTTATAAATTCCGGTGCAAATGGTAATTTTTTCTAGCTTTTTAAATGAAAATATTGAATACCATAAATAAATACCAATGCCTTTAAAATCGCGGTATAAACTGTTTGCTGAAAAACTACGTTGTGGAGCTTTAAACACATAATATAATGGGTATTTATAGCTTTTGGGAATGATGTTTTTTAATGCCGCAAACATGATATTTATTTAGCAAAACTAGTTTTAAGTTTTCTGTAAACCCATCTTAAATTTAAACCACTCATATACATTTTTTGAACTTCCAATTTTTCTTTAAATGCAGCATTTATATTTTGGCTTTTAGCATTGGCATGAACCCGGTATGCAGCCATGTGAATGTTAACGTATAAACATGAGCGGCTTTTCAGTAAATGTAAAATTAGTTCATAATCAAAAGCATATTTAAAACTAGTTTCTAAAAAGTAATCGCGCTTTAATTGACTCCTGTTAAAAAAGCAAGTTGGTTGGTATATATTTGGCAGCATGCCTACTTCTAAAACTTTTTCAAACCTTACAGGATTCCCTTTTACCGTTTCTATTTCTTCACCTAAAGCATTAATAGTAGTACAATTTCCGTGAACTAATGATGTTTCGCTATTTACTTCAAAACAAGAAACAGCAGTTTCCACTGCATTTGGCATTAACAAATCATCGGAATTTATAAAAGCAATGATTTCACCTTTGCACATTTTGAATGCTTGGTTAATCGCATCTGCCTGACCCAAATCTGACTTACTTTGCCAATAAGTAATATTGGCATCGTATTTTTTTATTATGTCTAAACTTCCATCGTTAGAGCCACCATCCATTACAAAATATTCTATATTTTTATAAGTTTGATTCAAAACAGAAAGTATAGTTTGCTCCAAAAATTGCGCTTGGTTAAAACTAGGTGTAATGATGCTAACTAATGGATTATTCATTTTTTACAAATAACGCAATTTATACTGTAATATTATAAAAAAATTAATCAAATCTGATTGATTTTACAGGACTAATTTTGCTTACTATATTTGCTGGCAAAAGCAATAAAACAAGGCAAATTGCAAAGCATGAAACATTTACCAAAATAAAATCGAAAGCTTGGAATGATACAGGAACTGCACTTACATAATAATCTTTTTCGGAAAGTTTAATGAAATTAAATTGCTGTTGTAAAAATCCTAATCCAATTGCCAAAACATTGCCAAGCAATAAACCCCTGATTACAATAAAAGCAGCTAAATTCAAAAATATTTTGATAATATTCAAATTATTCAATCCCAAAGCTTTTAGCATACCAATCATATTGCTACGCTCAACAATTAAAATTAACAAGGCTGTAACCATGTTAATAATGGCAACTGCAGCCATCAAAATTAAAATGATCATTACATTTACATCCAACATATTAAGCCAATTAAAAAGATCCGGGAAAACTAAATTAATAGGTGTAATTCCCATGGTATATGGTGTTACAGTTGCTAATAAATTAACTTTTTCCTCCAACGAATCAAAATTATTTACAAAAACTTCGTAACCGGTAAATAAATTATTGGACCAGCCATTTAATTTTTGAATTTGTTTGATATCGACCAAAGCGTATAAATCGTCAATTTCACCCAAGTTAGTATCAAATATTCCAACTATATTGAACTTACGAACGCGAGGTGGATCTTGAATAAAATACACAAAAATTCCATCGCCAACTTTAAACCCTAATTTTTGTGCTAACGAGGAAGAAAGTAAAATTTGATTGGAAAGTTTTAAAGTATCTAATTTAGGAATATTGCCAGCTATTAAATTATTTTTTAAATACGTAAAATCAAACTGGGCGTCTACGCCTTTTAATACAATACCTTGAAAATCGTTTTCTGTTTTTATAATACCTGCTTTTATTGCATATTTTTGAAAGTGCTTAAATCCATTTTTATTATTAATAAATTGCTCAACATCGGCATTACCTTCTATAGGCAAACTTTGGTATGATTGGTTTTGATCTAAATTATTTATTAAAATATGTGATTGAAAATTGGAAAGTTTTTGACTAACTTGCTGCTTGTAACCACGCGAAATAGCAATTGCTAAAAGCATAACAGTAACACTAATGGCTACCGCCAAAGTAGCTATGCGAACGATAAGTTTAGAAAACGAAGTTTGTTTACTTTGGCTTAAACGTTTGGATATAAAATAACTTAATTGCAAATTGAATGAAAAATA
>JBIILW010000098.1:0-6817 GCA_044338265.1 Bacteroidia bacterium
TAATACATAAGGGAATGCCAATAAATACATAATTCCGTTGTTGAGGGTTTCACCAACATTTGTATCGCCATTTGCTCTTGCCGAAGCTAATGATTGCTTACACATTGGGCATTGGGCATTTATTTTAAAAGGCAATGAAACAATGAAGCTAGTTATCAAAAATAAAATTATAATTACTCTGTTTTTCATATTACAAATGTACAAAAACGACTATAAATTACAATGATTTTTATCCTATATCGTTCAATAGTGATTTGTAAATTAAGTTTTAGACCTATTTTAACTTAATTAACTAATATAAAATACTTATTTAAAGTTTACAATTTAACCATTTATAACAAACAATAAGAAATTAGTTAAATAAAAATTTGAAAAGGATGTTTAATTATATAACCTTGCAATATGGAAAGTGGGCCAATAGGTATTTTTGATTCTGGATACGGTGGATTAACTGTAATGAAAGAAATTGTAAATGAATTGCCTCAATATGATTATATCTATTTAGGCGATAACGCACGTGCACCATATGGGAACAGGAGCTTTGAAACTGTTTATGAATATACTTTACAAAGTGTAAATGCGCTTTTTGATAAAGGTTGCAAATTAGTAATATTGGCTTGTAATACTGCTTCTGCAAAGGCATTAAGAAATATCCAACAAAAAGATTTACCTACAATGGATGCTCGCTTACGTGTTTTGGGTGTAATTAGGCCAACAAGTGAATTAATTGGCAGTTTTAGTAAATCAAAAAATGTTGGTATTTTGGCTACAAGCGGAACAGTTAGTTCAAACTCATACCCCATTGAAATTGAAAAATTTTATCCTGGAATAAATGTATTTCAAGAAGCATGTCCCATTTGGGTTCCGCTTATTGAAAACAATGAGTTTGATAATATAGGTGCTGATTATTTTATAAAAAAACATATTGATAATTTGCTTGAAAAGTCGAGTGACATTGATACCATTTTATTAGGCTGTACTCACTATCCGTTATTGCATGATAAAATAAAACAGTTGCTACCGCAAAATATTGAATTACTAAGTCAAGGAAAAATAGTATCAAAAAGCTTGAAAGATTATTTTTTTCGGCACATTGAAATAGAGTCACTTTGTAGTAAAAATGGTAAAACTGCATTTTACACAACCGATTCTACTGAAATTTTCAATCAGCAGGCTGAAATATTTTATGGCAAAAAGCTTCAAAGTGAATATTTGCATTTGAAGTAATAATTATGTTTAAAAAACACAAGCAATTGCCTATAATAATTAACTTTGCCGCTGAATGAAAACAATCGGAATTATTCGTGAAGGTAAAATACCTACTGATTTTCGCACACCTCTTACTCCTAAACAGTGTGTAGAATTAAAGCAAAACTTTCCAGGTACAAAAATTATTGTACAACCATCGCCATTGAGGTGCTATAGCAATGAATCATATTCAGAGTTAGGAATAGAAGTAAATGAAGATGTTTCAAGTTGTGACATATTATTGGGCGTAAAAGAAGTTCCAACTACTGAGTTAATAACCAATAAAACGTACTTGTTTTTTTCACATACCATAAAAAAACAAGCACATAATCGTAATTTGTTACGCCATATTTTGGAAAATAATATTACGCTCATTGACTATGAAACTTTACTTTGGGATGCGGGAAATAGAATCATTGGTTTTGGCAGGTTTGCAGGATTAGTGGGAACACATTATGCATTTATGATGTGGGGAAAAAAATATGGATTTTATACTTTAAAACCTGCAAACGAATGCGCTGATATTAACGAAATGATTAATCAATACAAGGATTTACAGCTTTCGCCAATGAAAATTGTATTGTGTGGTGACGGTCGTGTGGCACATGGATGTTTAGAACTTTTACGTAAACTTAAAATACATCAAGTTAGTCAAGAAGAGTTCATCGAAAATGATTACAATGAACCAGTTTACGTGCATTTACGTAGTGAAGATTATTACAAAAGAAAAGATGGAAAGGCTTGGGACAAATCAGATTTTTACAAGCATCCTGAAGATTATATCAGTTCATTTGAGCAATATTACCAACGTGCAGATATTATGTTAAATGGCATATTTTGGAAACAAGGAATCCCAATGTTTTTTACTCCACAGGATATGAAAAGCAGTAATTTTAGAATTAAAATAATTAGTGACATTACCTGCGATATTCCCGGTCCAATTCCTTCAACAATTAGAAGTACATCCATTGAAAATCCTTTTTATGGCTATAATTCATTTTTAGAAAAAGAAGTGGAAGCATTTCTTCCTAATTCTATTGATGTGCAAGCTGTTGGTAATTTACCATGCGAACTTCCCATTGATGCTTCCAAAGAATTTGGAGAACAATTAATCAGACATGTTTTACCCTATTTGTTGGAAAGCGATAACGAAAATATTATAAAAAATGCAACGATTGCAAGCAATGGAAAACTCACCAAAAAGTTTGAATACTTAAGCGATTATATTTCTTAAAAAAATGTTGAATTTTGAATGTTGAATTTTGAATATTGAATTATACAATTCAACAGTTAAACAATTAAACAATAAAATATTTATACAGTTAATCAGTTAAAAAATTAATCAATATAACAACCTTGTAATCTTTAAATTTTTACAATTTTGTAATCAAAAATAGCATGGCAAGAAGAGGCTTTAACAGCAATAGCACACAAAAAGAAGAAGTAGAAAAAGTAAAAGTTTCGAAGGAAAGTTTAAAAGAAGCATTGGTTTTATTTAAATATATCAAACCATATAAGGGAAAATTCATTTTTGGATTAATTTTTATTGCTTTATCAGCCATATCAACTTTGGCATTTCCTGTTTTATTGGGAAAAATGATTGATGCTGCATCGCCAGGATTAGCCAACCAATTACCAACTTCAAACTTACCTATGCAAAACCAATTTGGATTTGATTTAAAAAATATTCATTTGGCATTGAATACTGTTTTGATATTGATATTTGTTCAGCTTATTCTTCAAACTTTATTTTCGTTTATGCGGATATATTTATTTACCGAAGTGGGCGAAAAATCATTGGCCGACATGCGTAAAGATTTATACTCAAAACTTTTAACCATGCCTATGAGTTTTTATACTGAGCAAAGAGTTGGTGAATTAAGTAGCCGTATTTCATCCGATTTATCGCAAATACAAGATGCTATTTCCTTAACATTGGCAGAACTTTTACGTGGTTTATTTACATTGGCCGTTGGACTTTCAGTTATTTTTCTTATTTCTGCAAAGCTTGCTTTTACTATGCTTGGTGTGGTTCCTGTTATTGCGGTATTAGCAGTTGTATTTGGAATTAGAATTAGAAAAATGTCACGAAAAGCACAAGATCAGTTGGCTGAAAGTGGGACCATTGTTAACGAAACTTTTCAAGGAATTGCCATTGTAAAAGCATTCAGCAGTGAAGCCAATGAAATTAAACGTTATACCAAAAGTATTTATTCAGTAGTTGACACCGCTATTTCAAATGCGCGTTACCGTGGTGCTTTTGTTTCATTCATGATATTCAGTGTTTTTGGAACCATAGCATTTGTAATGTGGGTGGGCGCTAACATGATTCAAAGTGGTACTTTAACCATTGGCGATTTAACCATGTTTGTAATTATTTCAGGTTTTGTGGGTGGTACATTTGCGGGATTTGCTGATATGTTTAGTCAACTTCAAAAAACTTTGGGTGCTACGCAACGCGTTCGCGAAATATTAAGAGAAGATGGTGAAGATGTACATTTAATAGAAACTCCAATTGACGAAAAATATAAAATTAATGGTGCCGTTGAATTTAAAAACGTAGCATTTGCTTATCCTGGAAGATTAGATGTAACCGTTTTGAATAATATTAATTTAACTGCAGCCAAAGGACAGCAAATAGCTTTAGTTGGGCCAAGTGGCGCTGGAAAAAGCACGGTAGCAAGTTTATTGTTACAGTTTTATAAAACTACAGCTGGCGACATTTATTACGACAATAAAAATGTAAATGATATTCCTTTAAGTCAGCTACGCAAACAATTGGCTTATGTGCCACAAGATGTAATGCTTTTTGGTGGAACTTTATATGAAAATATTGCTTATGGCAACCCAAATGCAACGGAAACGGAAGTGATAGATGCTGCAAAAAAAGCAAATGCCTTAGATTTCATTATGGCATTTCCCGAAAAAATGCAAACCATAGTGGGTGAACGAGGCATTAAACTTTCGGGTGGTCAGCGACAAAGAATTGCAATAGCAAGAGCAATTCTAAAAGACCCCGCTATTTTAATTTTAGATGAGGCTACGAGTGCTTTGGATAGTGAAAGTGAAAGTTTGGTGCAAGAGGCATTGGATAATTTAATGCAAAACAGAACAACTTTTGTTATTGCTCACCGACTTTCTACTATTAGAAAAGCGGATAAAATTATAGTAATAGATAAGGGAGTTGTAGCCGAACAAGGCACCCACGATGAATTAATTAAAACCGATAAAGGCATTTATCGAAAACTGGTAGACTTGCAATTAGAAGGCATTAATTTATTATAAATTTATATTTACTTTAAAATTGGATGCTTCTTTAAAAACGCCAATTGGCTTGATAAAATCTTGTAAATTATTTTTATTGAATAAATCAATTAAAGCTTCTTGGTTTGCTGGGTTTATGCTGATTAATAATCCGCCACTTGTTTGCGGATCGTTTAAAATTTGAAAGGCTTTCATATCATTTAATCCGCTTACCATTTTTTCATAAGCATTCCAATTTCTGTAGGTGTTATCTGGAATAATATTTTTTTGCAAATAGCTTGCTATAAAATCAAAATACTGAATATTTTTCCAATCAATTTCCGCTGTTAAATTAGCTCCTTCGGCCATTTCAATTAAATGTCCCAATAATCCAAAACCGGTAATATCTGTCATGGCATTTACACCCGAAAGTTTGGCTATTTCAAAACCCAAACTATTTAAACTACACATGCTTTCAATACATGTTTTTGCATGCATTTCGTCTTCAATCAAACCACGTTTAATGGCAGTTCCAATAATTCCAGTTCCTAGTTTTTTGGTTAGGAACAAAACATCACCATTTTGAGCAGTACTATTTTGCTTTATATTTTCATTGTTTACCAAACCGTTTACAGCCAAACCAAACATGGGTTCTAGGCTATCAATGCTATGTCCGCCAGCAATTGGAATATTGGCTTGCTTACACACAAACTGAGCACCTTCAATTACTTTAGCGGCTAATTCCAGAGGTAATTTATCAATGGGCCAACCCAAAATGGCATTGGCAAAAATTGGCTTCCCTCCCATTGCATATACATCGCTTAAAGCGTTGGTAGCAGCTATTCGTCCAAAGTCAAAAGCGTCATCAACTATTGGCATAAAAAAATCGACAGTACTTACCAATGCTTGTCCATTTGCCAAATCCCAAACAGCCGCATCATCATTGGTTTGGTTGCCAACTAATAAATTTTGGAATACATCTGTTGATTTATTATTGCTTAAAATTTGTTCTAATTTATCAGGAGCAATTTTACAACCACAACCAGCGCCATGGCTGAATTGCGTTAATTTTATAGTTGTCATTTGTATTTAATAATGTCTAAAGTGTTTTGGCAAAATTCGTATTCATAAGATTGGTTACTAGCCACAATGATGGTGCATTTTCCTTTCACTAATTCTATGCATTGTTTGTACCATTCAATGCCAGCTTGGTCAAAATTACTGCAGGGTTCATCTAATAAAAGCAAATCGGCTTGAGTAGCAAAAGCCAATATTAACTTGACTCTTTGCTTCATTCCACTCGAAAAATACTTAATCATTTTTGCAGTATGGTCCATCAAATTAGCTTGTTCTAAAAGTAAATCAATGTTTATATCTGAGCGTTTTTGTTTAATACTAAAATGAAAATTTATAATTTCTTGTAAAGTTAATTCCTCTGGCAAATCAACATAAGGAGCGGCAAATGCCATGAATTGCTGTGCATTTTCTTCAATTAATTGATTGTTTAAATAATAGCTAATTTCACCTTTACTAATGGTATTATAGTTATACAATATTTGAATCAAAGTAGATTTCCCACTTCCGTTATAACCTACTAAAGCATAGGTTTCACAAGGTTCAAACACAAAATCCAAATCAGTAAATATGGTTTGTTTATTGTATCTTTTAGTTAATTTATTTAAAACAATTTGCATAAATTATTTCCCTTTTTTATCTTCATTCCATTGCTTTGCAATGTGATCTAATTCATTGAACCAATCTTCACCAAACTTTCTAATTAATGGTTCTTTTAAAAATTTGTAAACCGCTAATTTATTTTCATCACCTAAATTACAAGCAGGCTTACAAATGTCCCAACGGTGATAATTTACTGCATCAAAATCGCCAACTTTACTTAATCTAATTGGGTATAAATGACAAGAAAGTGGTTTTTGAATACTTACTTTTCCATCAATATAAGCTTGTTCAATTCCACATTTTAAATAACCTAAATGATCACGGAAAGAGAAATTACATTCACCAGTAGGCAAACAAGTAGTTACTAAATCTCCATCGGTATCTTTTTCCCAAAAATTATTTTTATCAATGGCAGCAAGGGAAATGGGCGTTAAATAAGGTTTTATATTTTCTAATTCGCTCGCTAAAATTGCAACTTCTTCTTCAGAAACAGGAGCACCCGAATCGCCTTCAATGCAGCAAGCACCTTTACAAGCAGCAAGGTTACATATAAAATTTCGTTCCAAAATGTCTTCTGAAACAATGGTGTTTTTTAATAAAATCATAAATAAAAGCCAAATGTAATATTTTTGCTTAAATGATTTGGATA
>JBIILW010000125.1:0-5886 GCA_044338265.1 Bacteroidia bacterium
AACTAAAACTTTGAGAGTTATTATCATCAATGGACCAAATTTAAATTTATTGGGCACTCGTGAAACCAATATATATGGAAATGAAAGCTTTGAATCCTTTTTCAATGTGCTTGAAAATACTTATAATCATTTAGTTAAACTTGAATACTATCAGAGTAATGTAGAAGGTGAAATTATCAATAAATTACATGAAATAGCCTTTGATAAAGGGGAAAAATATGACGGAATTATCATAAATGCTGGTGGTTATACACATACATCTGTTGCCATTGCCGATGCCATTGCTGGAATCAATATCAATACCATTGAAGTTCATATTTCTAATATTTTTGCAAGAGAAGAATATAGACATGTTTCTTTGTTAGCCAAAAATTGTATTGGTTCAATTAGTGGTTTTGGCTTAAAAAGTTACGAATTGGCGTTGAGTTATTTTTTAAAACCTTAAAATAGTTTTATTAATTTAGCTTTTCTCCAATGGCTAAAAGTATTATTCTATAATATATTCTTCGGCTTCTAAGCCATCGTTTTCTAATCTAATAATTGTTTGATGCGTGTGAGATCCAATGATAATTGCTTCAGCAATAAATAAACCTTCATCCTCCTCAATTAATACATCATCAATTACATGGTTTATTAAATGTTTCCAAGCATCTGTTTTACTGGCATCGCGGGTTTGATATTGTAAACTACCATTAAATTCTACTTGCAATTGATGATTCAACAAAGCAATGTCAAGCGTTGCCAAAGGCAATATCATTTCACTGATCTCCTCTGCTTTTTGTAAAATAAGTTTGGTATTATTGGTAAAAAAAAGTTCAATGTATTCTATAAAACTAAATATATCCTGTGGATTGGCTTTATTTACCCAAAAATGATAAGCTACCTTTTCAAGTGTTTTACCCTCAGCACTTTTAAGTAACTGTAAGTGCTCTGTATTATAATACATAATTATTTGGCCGCTTGATTAGCTATTTTTTCTAATTCAACTAAAATTACCTTTTCCATTTTATCCTCAAAGTTTTCGTAGCCATTTTTAACAAAAGCATTTCCAGTAATATTTTCGTATAACTCTACATAACGATTGGTAATGTTTTCAATTAAATCATCTGGAAAAGTAGGTGCGCTTGCTCCTTCTTGTCCTTGAAAACCTTGGCTAATTAACCATTGGCGAACAAATTCTTTTGAAAGTTGACGTTGTTGTTGGTCTTTTGCTTGAATTTCAGCATATGTGTCCGAATAAAAATAACGTGATGAATCAGGAGTATGAACTTCATCCATTAACATAATGATGCCATTTTTATTTCCGAATTCATATTTTGTATCTACCAAAATTAAACCTTGCTTTAAGGCAAAATCGGTTCCAAAAGCGTATAAGTCTCGAGTATGTTTTTCTATTTGTTCAAAATCAGCTTCACTTACTAAACCTTGAGCTATAATATCTTCTTTACTAATATCTGTATCGTGGCCGCTAACGGCTTTAATAGTAGGAGTAATAATTGGAGTTGTAAATTTATCGTTTTCAAGCATTCCATCAGGCATTGCCACTCCACAAATCATGCGTTTTCCACTTTTGTATTCTCGCCAAGCATGGCCAGTTAAGTAACCTCTAATTACTATTTCAACTTGGTACGGCTTACATCTATGACCAATAGTAACGTTGGTATGTGGCGATGAAATAATCCAGTTTGGAACAATGTTTTTGGTTAATTCAAAAAAGAATGCCGCAGTTTGGTTTAACACTTGCCCTTTATAAGGAATTGCCTTTGTCATAACCACATCAAATGCCGAAATTCTATCGGTGGCAACCATCACTAAAACATCATCATTTATATTATAAACATCACGTACTTTACCCCTGTAGAAGTTTTTTTGTTTAGGAAAAAAAAAGTTAGTTGCTATTAGAGCTTTCATAATTTATTGCTTTAAAAAAAACGAACTGCAATGATACTCTTTTAAGTATTGAAATGTCATAAAATTGTTAACTATAACAAAACTTGAAGTTAATTTAACTGATATTCAATGTAATTGAAATATTACATTTGACTTGAAAAAAATATTAAAAAATTAAATCAAACTCTTTTTTAACAAAATCTAATGCTTTGTGAGTAGGAGTTTCTTCCATTTTCATTATTTCTTCAAAAATTGTCTTACTCAAATCAATTCCAACGCAATTTGGTCCTAAATTAGCATAAGAAGTATTGATTAAATTAATCATTTCTTCTTTTACTATTCTAATCATTTGCCAACTTTGACTTGATACATAAAGTTGTTGTGAAATATTATGAGCAAACTCCTGATTGATACTTGCAATCAATTCAATTTTTAATTGTGAAGCGCTGATTCCTGGCTGATGTATGCGCATGACCAAACTTTCGGGACTTATTCGTTCAATAAACAATATCAAACGTTCATATGCTTGTAATTTTAAAGGCAAAATAGTTTTATCTTGTTCTCTTCTTAAATCAATCATTCTTTTTTGATATTTATCGTCAAAAAAAGCTTTTTGCTGATAATAAACTACCAAAAAAATGACCAATGCAGGCAATAAATATTTTATGAAATCTAGGAAAAATGCGAAACTTTCTACCATAATTTGTTTTTTTTATATTTCAATGTTTAAATTTATAAAACCTGATTTTCCTGTTCATTAACAGTTTCAGTTTCTATAGTTAATGTTTCTTCATTTGGACTTACATCCATTATCATGTTGTTTTCTTCTTCAATCATTTCAGATACTTCTTCCATCGATTCTGGATAAATTACTTCCAATAAATTTTCTGATTCATCAATCATTTCAGGTACTTCAAGTAAAGTATCTTCCAATGAATTATCATTCACTATTTCCGAATGTTCCTCCATTGGTTCAATGGAATCAGTAATTTGTTTATCAATTACAATAGGAGTTTCGATTAAAACTTCTTTTTCAACAACTGAATTTTGTGGATTGGTTTTTAAATATAATAAGGCTTTTTCTGAGGCTTGTTGTTCAGCTTGCTTTTTATTAGTATGTTCCGCTTCACCAAAAACTTTATCGTCAATAATAACCGTTAATTTATAAATTTTTTGTTTGCCATGCGCTAATTCAGTTACGTTAAAGTCAAGATTCATTCCTGCTTTTTGAGTAAACTCAATTAAACGGCCTTTAAAATTCTTTTCCGTTTGCTGTAATTTATCTACATCAATATGGTAACGAATTAGTTTTTCAATGATAAAATATTTTGATTTTTTATATCCCTGATCTAAAAAAACGGCACCAATAAAGGCTTCTAATGCATTACCAAAAATGCTGTTTCGAAGGTTAATATTTTGCATGCTTTTTTTATCATACTCAACCAATTTACTTAAACCAATTTTTAAAGCTAAATCATTTAAGCTTACCCTGCTTACAATTTTTGAACGTAGTTCTGTTAAAAAACCTTCGTCTTTATAAGGATATTTTTTAAATAAATATTCAGCCACAACAGAGTTAAGCACCGCATCGCCCAAATATTCCAAACGCTCATTGCTGTCTTTGCTTCCACTGTTATGAATTTTATTTGCAGTAGAATGATGACGCAATGATTGTTGGTAACAACTTAAATTATAAGGTGTTAATCCAGTAATCTGTTTTATTCTAATAAATAAAACTCGATTAGAAGAAAAATAATATTTTAGAAAAGGGAAAAAGGTAATCAATTTTACTCCTCAAATTTCTTTAGAATAATGGAAGCGTTATGACCACCAAAACCAAAAGTATTACTTAAAACCACTTTTACATCTCTGTGTTGTGCTTTGTTAAAAGTTAAATTTAACTTTTTGTCAAAAGCAGGATCATCAGTAAAATGATTGATAGTAGGAGGAATTATTCCTTTATTGATTGCAAACAAACCTGCAATGGCTTCAATTGCGCCAGCACCACCAAGTAAATGACCAGTCATTGATTTTGTAGAGCTTATATTGATATTAAACGCGTGTTCACCAAAAACATTTTGAATTGCTTTTATTTCTTGAGGGTCACCAAGTGGAGTTGAGGTACCATGAACGTTCACGTAATCAACTTCGTTTGGATTCATTTCTGCATCTAATAAAGCTGCTTTCATTACATTTGAGGCACCTATACCATCAGGGTGTGGAGCAGTCATGTGATAGGCGTCTGCTGTAGCGCCATAGCCTACTATTTCGCCATAAATTTTTGCACCACGTGCTTTCGCATGTTCTAATTCTTCTAACATTAAAGCACCAGCACCTTCGCCCAAAACAAAACCATCTCTATCCAAATCAAAAGGACGTGAGGCCGTTTCTGGACTATCATTTCTTTCAGATAATGCTTTCATGGAATTAAAACCTCCCATTGCAGCTTCATTAACGGCAGCTTCAGAACCACCAGTAAGAATCATGTCTGCTCTATTTGATTGAATATACATAAAGGCATCGCCTATTGCATTGGAGCTTGATGCACAAGCTGAAACAACTGCAAAATTGGGACCTCTAAAACCATATTTGATTGAAATTAAACCTGCAGCTATGTCAGCAATCATCATAGGTATAAAAAACGGACTAAAACGGGGAGTGCCATCGCCTTTGGCAAAAGAGGAAACCTCGTCTAAAAAAGTTTTTATCCCACCAATTCCTGATGCCCAAATTACTCCTACTCTATCTTTGTTTACGGCATCTAAATTAACTCCACTGTCTAAAACAGCTTCGTCAGAAGTTACCATAGCAAATTGGGTAAAACGATCCATTCTTCTGGCATCTTTTCTATCAAGATGCTGATTTGGATCAAAATTCTTTACTTCGCAAGCAAATTTTGTTTTGAACTTGGAAGTATCAAATTGAGTAATTGGCGCGCTGCCACTTACTCCATTTGATAATCCATTCCAATACTCCTGCAAACTGTTACCAATTGGAGTGATTGCTCCAAGGCCAGTAATTACTACTCTGCGTTTTGGCATGTAAAATAAGTTTTTTGGAGATTAATTTTGTAAAATTTTAAATACTTAAATCTAATTACGCTTTTACATTTGCTTCAATGTACGTAACTGCTTGTCCAACTGTACCAATCTTTTCAGCTTGATCGTCTGGAATAGCAATATTAAATTCTTTTTCAAATTCCATAATAAGCTCAACAGTATCTAAAGAATCTGCGCCTAAATCGTTTGTAAAACTTGCTTCGTCTGTAATTTCAGCTTCTTCAACACCAAGTTTATCCATGATGATGGTTTTTACTTTTCCTCTAATTTCTGACATTTTTGTATTGTTTAAATTTTTGATGTGGGTGCAAATAAAGCAGTTTTTATTAAAAAAATAAATATTTTATATCATTCTACTAAAACAAATGCTCTTTTTTGCGTTAAATTAATGAATTATTTGGTAAATTATATTGCTTTTTAAAATATGTAAGCCTTTGGTTTTTATGATTTTATTAAATATTTTTCACATAAAATGATATTGAAAAATATTTTTTAATTAAATAATTATCAATAATTTTTTTGTTGCTGAATTATATTTTTATGCCATATGCAAGGTCGCCAGCATCTCCAAGTCCTGGAACTATGTAGCTATTTTCGTTCAAATCTTTGTCAATTGCAGCAGTAAATATGCTTGCGTTAGGCATAAAACTTTTTACATAAACTAGTCCTTGCTCGCTTGCTATTAAACTTGCAATGAATACATTTTTTGGTTTTCCATGTTTACAAAGTGCCTGATATGCCAAATACATACTTCGGCCTGTGGCAAGCATTGGGTCTATTAATATAATGGTTTTATCTTTTAAACTTGGCGAAGCCATATATTCAACCACTATTTCAAATTCTCCAGCTGAGCTATGTTTTCTATAGGCGGAAACAAATGCCGAATCAGATTGGTCGTAAAAGTCTAAAAAACCTTCGTGCATTATCAATCCCGCTC
>JBIILW010000279.1:0-3284 GCA_044338265.1 Bacteroidia bacterium
CATTGTTATTTATTTTGCTAATAATAAAATATAATCAAATTCTTCTTGTTTTATGCTCATAACCGAAAGTCTTCCTTGCCTTACCAACCCAATGTTTTGAAGGTTCTCATCGGCTTTTATTTGTTCTAATGTAACAGGGTGTTTTAGTTTTTTAAATGGCGATAAATCTACCACCACCCAGTTTTTATCTTCCGTAGTTGGGTCTTGATAATGCTCTTTTACTACCTTTGCTATTCCTACTATTTCCTTGCCTTCGTTGCTATGATACCAAAGCACTAAATCACCTTTTTGCATTTCACGCAAATTATTTCTTGCTTGATAATTTCGCACACCGTCCCAAAACGTTTTTTTATCTAATACAAATTGCTCCCAACTGTATTTAAAAGGTTCTGATTTCACTAACCAATATTTCATTGCTTTAAGTATTTAATAATTATAATAGGTTACTATATTATTTGTTTTTTACTTTTTATTTTCAATAATCAACTTCCAAATTAAATCCATTTCTACATCTTTTCCCGAATTAATTGTTTGGGAATTAATAACAGTTTCAATGTCGGGAATTACGCCTCTGTTATTATCCTGTATTGGTAAAATATGTTTAAACTGATATTGCGGAATTCGTATAAAGTTTTTGGTATACGGAAGTTCCATCAATGGAGTATTTACGGCATAACACCCCGATTCTGTTCCAGCAGTTTCTTGTCCTACCAATACTGCTTTTGCTTTATGTTTGGCATACGCAGCCACAAAACTAGCCGCGCTAAACGATCCGTTATCAATGATACAAAACACAGCACCATCAAAGTGTTTTTCTTTTTTTAATGATTTTTTATCGTAATCAAAAGTGTAATTATAATTATTGTTATACGTTTTTCTATTGCCGAATAAATCTAACATTTCTCTTGATACATAATACATGGTTTTTTGTATAAACGGACTGTTATAGGTTAAGCCTTGTTTGCCTCTGGCAAAGCCATAACTAAAAGTATCTTTACTTATATAACTTATTAATTCCGATGCTTGCATAATACTTCCACCGCCATTTCCACGCAAATCTATGATTAAATATTTTATTTGTTGCTCGGCTATTTGTTCAAAAGCCATGTTATAAAGTTTGGAAGCATTTTGTAATTGAAAACCCTTTATTTTTAAAATAGCTGTTTGTGTGTCGCCAGTACAAATGCGAAAATTGGCCAGTTTTTGGTTCAACAAATCATATTTAATTTTAGGCGTTTTCAATTTATTTTTTAGAGCAACTTTTGTTTTCACATTTAATGTTTGAGTATCTCCATTTACCCTAATTGTTTTTAAATGATAAACAGAATCTTCTCCAAAAAATGCCATATAATAGGTTTGAAATTGCGAAGCACCATAAAAACTCTTCATGCTACTTAAGCCCGCATCGGCACTTTGAATTAAATGAATGCTGTCAATAATTACTGAGGCAATGTTTCCGTTAATCGATTTTATTTCCGTGCCTTTTACCAAGTTACTGTCGTTCGATTCGTTTTCAGTGACAATCATTTTATTGTTTAAAAAAGCTACTTTAAATGGAGCTGAAAAGTGTTTTCGTTTATTAAATATTTTAAGTGATTTATTACTTGGAATTACTTGCGTATGACCACATTTTATATTGGCCAAATACTCCCGAAGTATCAATCGGTATTTTACATTTTGTAGGGGAGTATTTATTTTTTTTAAAGTATTTTGATATATATATTCCCAGTTTTCCTTGCTTGTATATTTGTAAATTCCAGGATGGTTAAGTAATAAATGTTTGTGTAAATATTTAAAATCTTCGGTCATATCTTCCACATTATAAATGGTATCAGCTTGTTTTTGTGCAAGTATGTATACTGGTAAGGTGAAGGAATAAAACAGAATTATATATTTTAAAATGGTCATTTATTGATTGAGAATTTAGGTGATGCAAAATACTTAAATACATTTTATAAAAAAATAGCTTAATTGTAATAAAATAAAATTCATAGTTTTGTCCATGCAATCAACCAATCATATTTTAATGATAAGGCCCGTAGCCTTTACTTTTAATGATCAAACCGCTGCTAGCAATTCGTTTCAAAAACAAGATGAGGCAAATATTGAAACTCAAAATTTAGCATTATTAGAATTTGATTCATTGGTCAATAAATTGAAACAGGTTGGTGTAAATGTTATTGTTATTAACGACACCATTGAGCCGCATAAACCTGATTCTATTTTTCCTAATAATTGGATTAGTTTTCATCCTAATGGTGAAATTGCAGTTTATCCCATGCAGGCTCCAAACCGCAGATTAGAAAGACGTTTTGATATTTTAGATCAACTTGGTGATGCATTTGAATTGAATGAAATTCATGATTTTACCGCTTCCGAAAATGAAAATAAGTTTTTGGAAGGAACAGGAAGCATGGTGTTAGATAGGGAAAATAAAATATGTTACGCCTGTATATCGCCACGAACTGATTTGAGTTTATTAGAAATTTTTTGTAATAAATTTAACTATCAACTCATTCATTTTACAGCAAACGATATTTTGGGAAATGCCATTTACCATACCAATGTGGTAATGAGTTTAACTTCCAATTTAATGATTATATGTAAAGAATGTATTCCCAATAAAGAAGAATTGGCGATAATTTTAGCAAGTACCAACAAGCAAATTGTTGAAATTAGTTTAGCGCAATTGAACCAATTTGCTGGCAATGTATTGGAAGTTTTGGGAACTGATAACAAAAAACATTTGGTCATGAGTGAACAAGCATTTAAGGCTTTTACGATAGCACAAATACAAACCGTTGAAAAATATTGTAGCATTATACATTCGCCACTTTATACCATAGAGGCTAATGGTGGCGGGAGCGCACGCTGCATGATGGCTGAAGTTTTTTTGAAGGTGAAAGATAAAAAATAGTAGAAAATTCTTACATAAAAAAAGCTGCTTCACAATGATTGCGAAGCAGCTTTTAATATTTTTTAAAAGGTAGGTTTTAACTAAAAATCTTGTTTAGCAACTCCGTCTTTTATAGCTTGTAATGCAGCTTTTTCTCCCATGATAGCAGCCATTTTATTGCCTTTTCCATCATTACCTTTTGCAATGTATCCACCTTTAGCCGTTTTAGAAATAACCGCTTCGTGCATTGGTACATTTTTTTCCTTTGTTTTTAAGCAATAAGCTTTAACCATTTTTGTAGTATCCATGTTTTTTTTCTATTAATTGTATAGCAAATCTAATTATTGGAGCGAAATAAAATAATTTAGATATAGACAGTATTTCCACT
>JBIILW010000264.1:0-3512 GCA_044338265.1 Bacteroidia bacterium
AGAGTATGTTAGAAATATAAAAAGAGCGTTTAATTAATTGATATAAGATGAAAACAACTAAATTTTATTCTGTTTTATATGTTTTACAGCTAAAATAAGCTCTGAAAATGATTAATTTTTACAAAAATAATTACTTTTAACTACAATTATTCCATTCAAATTTCTAGTTATGATTGCATTTTTTTTACTGTAATTCATATTGACTTTACATCTAATTTTAGCCTGCTTAAAATAAAATTTTTACTTATTAAATTAAGTTAAAACCGAAAGCTAAAAAATAGAAAATATTGATAACCTTTATACCTATTTTTATTTATAAAAACAAGACTTAATATAAATTAAATGAGCCCGATAAATACCGAGCTCATTACTTTAAATTATTACATATTTAAAATTCATTTGAATGTGTTAAATATTTAAAAAAATTAAAAGGAATCTTCATCTAGTGGCTCATCCATATCAACCTCTACAGGTTTTTTGTTTTTTGAATTTTGCAAATCACCTTTTTTGCTTTTATTTTTTCGATTCATTATTTCTTTGTGCATTTTCATTTTTAGCTCATTGTATTTTGATCGTTGAACTTCGTTTAACACCATTATTAATTGCTGTTCAGTTATTTTCCATTGCTCTTTAGCAGTTTTTTTACCTAATTCCTTATCTTCATTTTTATATTGAAATCTTAAATCTCTCATCATGTTGAAATGAGGTAAAAAAATGTCATTTAACCTTACTTGTTGTTCATTACTTAAAGTTAGTTTTTTAGTTAATTTAGTAATAAATATTTTAGTTTTTTCTTCCGGACTTTTTTGTGCTATTACACAATTTGTAAATATTAAAAAGGCTATTGCGATACTTAATTTTATTATTTTTTTCATTTTTTATGTTTTTGTTAAATGTTATTTTTAAATAATTGTTTCAATCAATTTAGACTACAAATGTAACCAAAGATTATTAATTTGGTTTTTAGCATGATTTTGTAACAGGTTTTTGTTGAAATTTGTTTTTATGTTTTTCTAATTATTTCGGTCAGAATAATAATAGTATTTAAATGATAATGATATTTGTAGTACAAAAATAAAATTATCTAGTAAATTGATTTGGTATAAAAACATCTCTTTTTTATTTGAATGCTTTTTTTTGAAAAAAAACAATTCAAATTTTATTGAGCTATCCAATCTTTTGTGGCTAGAACGGGAAAATTTTAAATTTCACAAAGGACAGCGGTCAAGGATTTTATTTTACTAATATTGAAATGATTATATTTGCTTACTAATTGAAGATATAGGTTTAACTTTGCATTTAAAACATTTATTTATATGTTTGGTGATTAATTTGTAAAAATAAATAAATACTATCAATTGCAAAAAAATGATTATTATAAACGCAGTTTTTTATTTGTTAATTTTGACAATTAAGTAATAAAAATTTAAGACAAAACCCAATAAAAGATAAAATGTATATGAGCTTGGTTTATTTTTTTATATGTATAAATTGGGTTAATAAAGATGGCAATATTTTGCTCGAACAAGCTTAGTGATAAAAATTCAAAAATTACAGTTAACCAAATATAATTCGCTTCAAATTTATCAGTTTTTGCGTTATGGAAGTTTCTTTTTAATTTCAATTCTACTTGCAAAAATTGCTTTTTATAAATTTAACCCAGGTTTTGGAACCGCTAATATTATTAGTCGTTACGAACTATTAATGGTAGTTAGTTCTAGTTTAACTTTTTTCTGGGTCTCAAGTATTTGTAATACTTTAGTTCCATTTTTTTACGCTAGCAATATTGATAAACAAAAGCGAATTTTATTCAATGCTTTTGCATTAATGGTAGTTTTTTCTTTATTAGCGGGTATTGCTACTTTATGCATCGGTTACTTTTTTTATAAAGACGATTTTTATTTGTTTCAAATGTTTTCGCTAGTGGTTTTTTTAAATACGCCAACATTTATTGTTGATTATATTTTTTATTTAAAGGGGAAGTATAAATCGCTAATAATTTGGGGAATTGTAACATTTTCTATTCATTTATTAATGCTTTGTTTGCCGCTATATTTTAAACAAACATTGAATTTAGCTGTAAATTTATTAGTTATTTTGGCATTACTTAAGTTTAATTATACCATTATTTTATTACTAAAATATGCTACCATTAGCATTAATACTAGGCTTATTCAAGAGTTTATGATAAAGGTAATGCCATTTATGTTTTCTATATTGTTGGGTGGCAGCATGGAGTATATTAATAGTTATATTGTAAAATATAATTTCACTGAAATAGATTTTGCAGTGTTCAGGTATGGTGCCAAAGAATTACCTATATTTTTAATCATGGCTAATTCGTTGAGCAATATTTATAGTGGTGAAATAGCCAATTTAAATAAAGAAGGACTTTTAAAAGAAGGCCTAACCAAACTTAAAAACAGCAGTCGAAAACTTATGTATTGGCTGTTTCCATTGGCCATTATTTTACTTTTTACCAGTAAATACATGTACATTGGTTTGTATAATTCCGACTTGGTGGATGGCTATAAAATTTTCAATATTTCATTGTTGTTAATCGTTAGCCGATTGATATTTCCTCAAACGGTGCTTACCGGTTTAATTAAAACCCGTGCCTTTTATTTGGTTTCCACCAATGTTTTGATTGTAAATGTAGTGATGGCCATTTGGTTGGTTCAATTATTTGGAATTACAGGCATAGCATATGCCACCGTTATTACTTTTTTAGTTGAAAAAATTCAATTGGTTATTTATTGTAAAATGGAAGGAATACGTTTTAAAGAATACACTCCTGTAGTTGAATATTATTTATTCTCCGCTTTATTATTAGTGGCTTTTGTGTTTTCTATCATTATTTAACAATGAATTCAGCAAAGTATTATATAGAAAAACTAGGACTCACCCAGCATATTGAAGGTGGTGCTTTTAACGAAACTTATCGCTCGGAATTAGTAATTCCTCAAGAAGTTTTGTCTAATGATTTTAAAGGCAATAAAAATGCCTCCACGGCCATTTATTTTTTACTTTCTTTTGGTCAGTTTTCTGCTTTTCATAAAATACCAAGTGATGAAATTTGGCATTTTTATGCAGGTCAAACCTTAACCATTTACGAAATAGAAAACAATGGTAATTTGATTACTCATCAATTGGGTTCAGATTTAGAAAAAGGGGAAACATTTCAATGTGTCATAAAAGCTGGAAATTGGTTTGGTTCAAGGTGTGAAATAGCAAATGGATTCAGCTTAGTTGGCTGCACGGTATCACCAGGTTTTGATTTTACCGATTTTGAATTAGCCAATAAAAATGAACTTTGCCAAGCTTTTCCTGTTTTGGTTAATTTGATTAGCGAAATGACTTATTGATTTGTTATCAATAGTAGTTCGGATAAGTTATAATTTTTATTTTTCAAATTGTTAAAAAAAATCCCGAAAACAAACTGTTATCGGGATTTTTTTTAATTAAATATAGGGTTAAGAAGTAAGGTAGTTAATAACCTAAAAAAAATCCCG
>JBIILW010000099.1:0-6773 GCA_044338265.1 Bacteroidia bacterium
TGGCAATGCAGATAATGGAGGATAGATTGTCCAACCTGCAGAGGCCGGTCCACCTTGAACAAATAAAGAACTTAACATTAATACTGAAGAAGTAAAGAAAAACCAATATGATAACATATTTAAAAATGGTGATGCCATATCTCTTGCACCTACTTGCAAAGGAATTAGTAAGTTACTAAATGTACCACTTAATCCCGCAGTTAATACAAAAAATACCATAATAGTACCATGAATTGTAATCAATGCTAAATAAAAGTTTGGATCAATTTTACCACCTTTTCCCCATTCGCCTAAAATAGTTTCAAAAATTGGAAACGAAGTTTCAGGATAAGCTAATTGTAAACGAAATATTAACGACATTAACATTCCAATTACTCCCATTATGATTCCAGTTACTAAAAACTGTTTCGAAATCATTTTATGGTCCATACTGAAAATGTACTTCGAAATAAATGTTTCTTTGTGATGACCATGATCACTGTGTTGATGTTCATCGCTATGTATTGCTGCTGCGCTCATATATGTCTTTTATTTTATTCTTTGTGAATGATTAATTAATTAGAAGCTATTGGGTTTTCTTTGCTTAAAAACGAATGTAATGAATTTATTTCAGTTCCTTTTGCAGTTAACGCGGGTTGTTCTTTTATCCATTTGTCAAAATCAGCTTGTGTGTCAACAATTACTTTCATTTTCATTCTATAATGAGCGCTACCACAAATTTTATTACATAATAAAATATAATCAAAATTTGGATTTTCTAATTTTACACGCATTTCATTGGTAGTTAAAGTAGGGGTAAAGTCAAACTTAGTGGGTAAACCCGGAACAACGTTCATTTGCGCTCTAAAATGAGGTAAATAGGCTGAATGTATTACATCTTTAGCTCTAAAATGTAAGTAAATAGCTTTGTTGACAGGAACATGTAATTCAGTTGTAATTACATCATCACCTGCAAATTCTTTAGTGCTGTCAACACCTAAGGCATTTACTATTCCCATTTGACGGAAGTCGTATTTTCCTAATTTATTATCTGCGCCACTGTAACGGGCATTCCAAGCAAATTGATAACCAAAAACTTCAATATTCATGGCATCTTTATCTTTGCTTGTGGTCATATTGTTCCATACAATTAAACCTCTTACCACTAATATTGTTAAAACAAAAGCAGGAACTATGGTCCAAAGTAACTCTAATTTGTGGTTGTCGGGATAAAATAATGCTTTACGTTTTTTGTCTTCTTTGTATTTATAAGTATACCAAAACAAAAGAATATGAGTAATAACAAATACAATTCCTGTTAACCATAAGGTAATCATAAACATATTATCATATTCATCGGCATGAGCTGATGCACTTGGCAAAGTGAATAATGTTAGTTTTCCATGAACTACCATTTCCCATGCAAAAGCGCACATTCCAACTACTAAAAAAACCAATGCTAAATAAGCATTTATTTTCCCCCAATTAATTACTTGTTTCTTTTGAACATCGCCTACTTTCGATAAAATATCGAAAATCATTCCAATAATAAATACCAATAATATGGCAATTCCGGCTATTAACCAGTTAATGTTACTTGCTGTCGATTTAGATGCTTCCGCGGCATCGGTAGTCATATCCTGCGCAAAAACTGATAAGCTACTAAAAAGTATCATCGCTATCATAAGTACAAAAGATGCTTTAATTTTCAAATGCTTCATTGGTATAATTCTTTGTTTTTTGGTGTAAATTGTGCTGCAATATAAGAATGGTGTCAATTACTTCTAAAAATCTTTTTATTAATTGATAACTATCAATGAAATTAATTAATAGTGGGTTTATTAAAATTAACAACCACAGTTAGTTAAAGGTTTTAAAACTGTGGATATTTTTTTTTATGATTTAAATATTTTGCAAAAAAATAATTTAACGGTTAGTTATTATTTAAAATTACATATTTGCATTCTTGAAAATATGCGAAAAACAATTAAAATAAAAATTTTTATATTGTGTTTGTTATTGAATACAACAAACATATTTAGCCAGGTAAAAAACGAAGGTAAATATACCACTGCATCTAGGTTGGGTTTAACCGTTAATAATTTTGGAACTATAGGCAGACCAACTGTTAGAACTAATACTAGCGGACCTCCATCTATGGCTTATCCGAGAGGAAGTGGAGTAGAGCATTTGTTTGAAGCGGGTTTGTGGATTGGTGCTTATGTGAATGGGCAAGTTCGTGTATCAAGTACAAGCGCTGAAAGCAGTTCCGGTTACTCGTCTGGTGCAGGAAATTTTGAATTTACAGCATTGTCAAATGTATTGGAAAGATCTAACTTAACTAAAAGTGCTAATTATTCTAATTCAGCAATTTCTCATCAAGATTTTGTAATAAAAATGACGGATAGTAATACCATTATTCCTGGAACTACCATCCCTATAAATGGTCATAGTAATCCATTAAAAGCAGTTGTAAAGCTTGAGGTACTAAATTGGAATTATTCTTATGCCGATTATTTTGTAATTCTTAATTATACCATAACCAATAAAAGCAAAGAAAGATGGGATTCTATTTACGTAGGAAATTTTGCTGATTTAGTAGTTAGAAATGTAAATGTTACCAGAGAAACTGGTTCATTATTTTTTCAAAGAGGAAGAAATTTTGTAGATAAAAAAAACAATGCAATTGTAGCTTACATGGCTGCAAAATCTGCTGATGATTATAATTTTATAAGTTCTTATGGTGCCATGCAATTTTTAGGCGTTGATTGGAATGGATTATTTTTTAACCCTAGTAAGCCCGAAATATTTACCAATAAAGGTTTTACCGCGCCAACTTATAATGCTAATTTTTGGACTTTTGGTTCTACCACTCCACCATTTATTGGCCCTAACGATGAATTAACCCGTTACACTAAAATGGCAATTGGAATTGATTCAAATGATTTGAATTCAAGTGGCGGACCTACTTATGGCGCTCCTTCTAATTGGTTACAGTTAATGAGTGTTGGGCCATTCCGTTCCCTAGATCCTGATTCTAGCATGACTTATACCATGGCTTTTGTTAGTGCTAAGCAATTAAGAGATTTTGTTCAAAATCAATCACAATCAATTTTAAGTACTGAAGGATCTCAAGCGGAATTAAAAGAACATTTTAACAGAACTAGGTCTACCTATTTGGGTGAAGATGCTGATGAAACTGGTATTTATTCTGTTGAAAAAGATTTGAATCAAAATGGTAAATTAGATCGTTTTGTATTACCTGAACCACCTGCCGATCCTAAAGTAAAAATGATTGCTGGAAATAAAAATATTACTATCTATTGGAGTAATAATGCTGAATTGTCAATGGATCCAATTACAAGAGAAAAAGATTTTGAAGGATATAAAATTTATTCTAGTAAAATAGGGGATGATTTAAAACCTAACTTTACCGATGCGCGTAACTTAATTGGCACTTGGGATAGTACAGGAAATGATGTTGGAAATAACAATGGTTTTGATTTGATTCGTTTGCCACAACCTATCACATTTGAAGGCGATACTACCAAATATTATTACAGTTATACCATTAATAATATAAGTAATGGTTGGCAATATTTAATTATTGTAACTGCATTTGACAAAGGAAATAAAAAATTAAATTTAGCATCTTTAGAATCATCATTTAGTGGAAATGATTTTAGGGTTTTTGCTGGCAGCGAAATCAATAATTTTACCAAAGAAGACCAAGATACCAAAGTGGGTGTTTATCCAAATCCGTATAATACCAGTGCGGCTTGGGACGGTACAACTTCAAGAACTAGGAAATTGTATTTTTATAATTTACCTCAAAACTGTGAAATTACAATTTACACCACCAGTGGCGATGTAATATCAAATTTTAAACACCATTCAGATACTTACAATGGCGAAGGAAATGCTTGGTTTGATAGATTAAGCGACAGGGAAAAGACAGTAATGACAGGTGGTGAGCATGCTTGGGACTTATTAAGCGATTCCAAAAACCAGATAACGCAAGGAATATATATGTATAGTGTAAAAGATTTAGCCACAGATATAGTTCAAACAGGTAACTTCGCAGTGATAAAATAATACTTCGACAAGCTCAGTAAGCAAATTAATAAACTAAAAACACAAAATAAATAACTTAAATAAATAATCAAAAATGAAAAAGACAATTCTACTTTTCACAAGCATTTTGGGTGGATTAATTGCCAATGCGCAAAATCCATATCCATTACTTTCTATTGACTCCATTACGTTTGTTAATGCAGCCAAACTTTCTGTATTAACAGGAAACACACTACCTGATTATGTGAATCCTACTTTCAAAGATACCATTTACCGCGATACCGTTCGTTTTGAAGGAATTGTTGTAAGTAATCCAAAAGCTTACGGGCTTTCAATTAGTAGAAAAGCTGCCTATATTCAACGTAAAGGTGGTGGGCCTTGGAGTGGAGTTATGGTAATGTGTGAACCTGCAGCACCTAATGGCCCAGGAACAACTTTAGCAACTTTAAACTCAGAATCCAAATTTTACGACAATTTTGTAGTAGGATATAAAGTACGTGTTACAGCTGTTATCAGAGATTTTCAAGGCGAAACTCAAATCAACTTAATTAGAAGTAATCCTAATTGGGAAAATGGAGTAGAACAAGTTAGCTTAACTCCTGACACATTAGTTTATACAGATATAACTGCTGATAAGTTAATGTTGGGTAATCCAAATTCATCTTCAAGAATTCCACAAAAATTAACAGGTGAACAATATGAAGGAACTTTGGTTCGTTTGAGAAACGTAACAGTTTACAGCGTTGTGAATACCATTTCAGGTAACTCGAACAGAACTGCTTGGAGTGTAATTGATGACAACGGTAATGTAATTGAAATTAGAGATTTTTCTGCGTATTATAGAAGAGATGGTTTAGGCGATTCAACTGGTTTAAATGTTGCTAATCCTAATAGATTTATTGCCCCAGCCATTGGAACTCGTTTAGATTATATTCAAGGTGTAGTTACAGAATATGCGGTAAGTGGTGCTGCACGTTATGGTATTGCTCCAATTTATCCTGGTGATTATAAAATATGTACTTCTTGTCCTCCATCTATTAAATTTATTAGTAAAAATCCTTCTATTGTAAAATCAAGTGATACAACAAAACTAGTTTTTGAAATTACAGTTGGCGATACTACTTTAGCAAATAGCAAAGTATATTTTAAAAATTCTGTATCAAATACTATGGATTCAGTAAGTTTAACTGCTGTTCCTTCATTTCCAAATTATTATTTAGCTCAAATTCCACCAACAAACACTGAATGTGTAATGACGTATTGGGTTCAAGCTACTGACAAAAAAAGTAGAACTACTTTAGTTCCTGACCCATTTAGCTTTGGAAACAAATACTATATTACCGGTCCAAATGGCGTAGATAATATTAGAGCTTTACAAACAAGTGTAGTTCCTAATGGAACAAGTATTTGGAATGGTGATTCATTATTAGGAATCAATGTGAAAGGTGTTGTTACCGCTTTAAATTATGGTAACATGGTTACTATTCAAGACGGACAAGGTGCTAATTCAGCAATATTTGTTCAACGTAATTCAGGTGCGGATTCTGCTGCTAAATGGCAATTAGGTGATTCAGTATTAATTACAAGAGCAAAAGTTACTGAAAACTTTAACGTAACCACTTTATACAATGTATTAAGTTCTGTAATTTCTTCTGGAAATCCTTTACCAGCATTTCAAACTAATTTATCTATCGATTCATTTGCAGTTGGTAGTATTGATTATAGTCGTAAATGGGAAGGTGTATTGGTTAAATTTGATAGCCTAACTGTTACAAGCAAAAACCCAGATGAACCAACAGGAGCATTTGGTGAGTTTGCTGTAAATAGAAATAATGGATCAAGCTTAAGAATTGATGATTATAACACCAACTTTAAAAACTACAATAACATGGTAAATGTTGGAATGAAAATGAGTTATATTCAAGGTCCAATGTATTTTGCAAATGGTAATTTTAAATTAATTCCTAGAAATGCTGCTGATGCCGATTTCTCAAATATTGATACCATTAAACCTGTTATTACTATTATTGGCGCTAATCCTTTTTCAGTTAAAAAAGACAGCATTTACAGTGATTTAGGTGCTACCGCAATGGATGATAAAGAAGGTAATATTACTAGTAAAATTGTAAAATCAGGAACTGTAAATACTGCCGTTGCCGGTGCTTATATTATTTCATATTCAGTTAGGGATTTAGCTGGAAACATGGATTCAGTAACTCGTATCGTTAACGTGTTACCTTTAGATACCATTAAACCTGTAATTACTATTTTAGGTAAAAACCCAGATACATTGCAACGCACTAACTCATACATAGATGCTGGCGCAACTGCTATTGATAATATTGATGGAATTATAACTAGTAAAATTACTAAAGTAAGCACTATTGATTCAAGCAAAACTGGAACTTATACCATTACTTATTCAGTTTCTGATTTAGCAGGAAATAT
The DNA here is from genome assembly GCA_044338265.1 of Bacteroidia bacterium. Lineage (GTDB taxonomy): Bacteria > Bacteroidota > Bacteroidia > UKL13-3 > UKL13-3 > JAAFJM01. Next base: position 6,502 of record JBIILW010000099.1, read on the forward strand.
GCAAACTGCGGTTAGAACTGTAGTTGTTATAAATAAAACAAATGTGAATGAAGTGAATGGTATTGCAAGTAATATTTCTGTTTATCCTTCACCAGCATACGCTGAGTTAAATATTAACATTGAAAACATTAACCAATTACCTGCACAATTAGTAATCACTGATATTTTAGGTAAAGAAATAATGAAACAAACAATCAATGCTAAAAACTTTAACGAGCAATTAAACATTAGCCAATTAAACAATGGCGTTTATTTGTTAAACATAAGCAATG
>JBIILW010000101.1:0-6720 GCA_044338265.1 Bacteroidia bacterium
TCATCGTTTATACTTTGAAGCGGGTGCCGATATTGTTGAAACCAATACTTTTAGTGGAACAACTATAGCGCAAGCTGATTATCATTTGGAACATTTGGTAGATGATATTAACTATTTTTCTGCAAAAATAGCGCGAGAAGTAGCCGATGAAATGACCGCTAAAGAACCACATAAACCAAGGTTTGTTGCTGGTGCAATGGGTCCAACAAATAGAACATTATCTATCAGTCCTGATGTGAATGATCCTGGTTACAGAGCTACAACATTTGACGAATTAGTTAAGGCATACAAGCAACAAGCCATCAAATTAATTGAAGGTGGTGTAGATTTTATTTTAATAGAAACTATTTTTGATACTTTAAATGCCAAGGCTGCATTATATGCAGTAGATGAAGTTTTTGAAGAAATTGGAAAACATTATCCGGTGATGATTTCGGGAACGATTACCGATGCTTCTGGCAGAACTTTATCAGGACAAACAACAGAAGCATTTTTAATTAGTATGCAACATGCACCTTTAATGAGTATCGGTTTAAACTGTGCTTTGGGAGCAAGTGCTTTGCGTCCGTATTTGCAAGTAATGGCAACACATTCACCATTTTTTGTAAGTGCATATCCAAATGCAGGTTTGCCAAATGAATTTGGTCAATACGATGAAAGTCCTGCAGCAATGGCCAAACAAGTAGAAGAGTTTTGTAAAGAAGGATTGGTAAATATATTAGGCGGCTGTTGCGGAACAACTCCTGATCATATTAAGGCAATTGCTAATATGGCTGCGAATTATGAACCGAGAGTGCTGCCTCTGGCTGCTGGCAACTAGCTTCTAGCAAAAAAAATATTAAATAAACAAAATAAATAGCCAGAGGCTAGCAGCCAGAAGCTAGAGGCAAAAAATGAGAGACTTTAAAAAATACGAGATTTGGATTGATAGCATGAAATTGGTAAAACAAATTTATCAATTTACATTGTGTATGCCAAAAGAGGAAAAATTTGGATTGATTTCTCAAATGTGTAGGGCTGCCATTTCTATACCTTCAAATATTGCCGAAGGTACAAGTGGAAATAGTGATATAGAATTTAAATGATTTTTAGAAATAGCAATCGGATCTTCTTTTGAATTAGAAACTCAACTACTTTTATGTGTAGAAATAGGTTTCACAAATGAAGAAATAATATTGCCAATCATTAATGAAATAAATAAAATTCAGAAGCAGACAAACAATTTGATTTTGAAAATTAAACAAGACAATAAATAAAGAGCCTCTGGCCTCTGGCTTCTAGCAACTAGCTAGTGGCCAGAAGCCAGAAGCCAGAAGCAAATAAAATGAATAAAGATTATACATTACGCCTTTCGGGCTTAGAGCCATTAGTAATTACAAAAGAAACCAATTTTGTAAATGTAGGTGAGCGAACCAATGTAACGGGTTCAAAAATGTTCTTGCGATTAATTCGTGAAGGGAATTTTGAGGAAGCCTTAGCTGTTGCTCGTCAGCAGGTAGAAGGTGGTGCACAAATCATCGATATCAATATGGATGAGGGAATGATAGACGGTGAAGAATCAATGGTTCGCTTTTTGAATTTAATTGCATCGGAACCCGATATTTCACGCGTTCCAATTATGATTGATTCTTCGAAATGGGAAATTATTGAAGCAGGTTTAAAATGCGTGCAAGGTAAGTGCGTGGTAAATTCTATTTCTATGAAAGGTGGAGAAGAAGAATTTATTCGTCAGGCTAAAATTGTAAAACGTTTTGGAGCCGCCGTTATTGTGATGCTTTTTGATGAAAAAGGACAAGCTGATAACTATGAACGCAGAATAGAAATTGCGGAACGCGCCTATAGAATTTTAACTGAAAAAGTTCATTTCCCAGCAGGTGATATTATTTTTGATCCAAACATTTTTCCTGTTGCCACCGGCATGGAAGAACATAGAAAAAATGCGATTGATTTCTTTAACGGAACCAAGTGGATAAAAGATAATTTGCCAGGAGCAAAAATTAGTGGAGGTGTTTCAAATGTATCGTTCTCATTTAGGGGAAATGATAAGGTACGTGAGGCCATGCACTCCGCATTTTTGTTTCATGCCATCAATCATGGAATGGATATGGGAATTGTAAACCCAAGTCAGTTGGAGATTTATAGTGAAATAGACAAAGAATTATTAGAACATGTAGAAGATGTTTTGTTGGATAGGAGAGATGATGCTACTGAAAGATTGCTAGAACTAGCAGAACGAGTAAAAGGCAAAGGAAAAGAAAATATCATAGACGAAGAATGGCGTAAAGGAACTGTGGAAGAGCGTTTAAGTCATGCCTTAATAAAAGGAATTGTAGAGTTTGTAGAAGCCGATACAGAAGAAGCCAGGTTACAATATGATAGACCATTACAAGTAATTGAAGGTCCGTTAATGGCCGGTATGAATGTGGTGGGTGATTTGTTTGGAGTGGGAAAAATGTTTTTGCCGCAGGTGGTTAAAAGTGCGCGTGTAATGAAAAAAGCAGTTGCAGTTTTATTACCTTACATGGAAGAAGAAAAACGTAAAAGTGGAAACATGACCACCAACCAAGGTCGCATATTAATGGCAACGGTTAAAGGTGATGTGCATGATATTGGAAAAAATATAGTGGGTGTGGTATTGGCATGCAATAACTATGAAATTATAGATATTGGTGTAATGGTTCCTGCCGAAAAAATATTAGAAGTAGCCATTAGGGAAAATGTGGATGTGATTGGTTTAAGTGGATTGATTACACCAAGTTTAGACGAAATGGTTCATGTGGCTAAAGAAATGGAACGCTTAGGATTGAAAATTCCTTTGTTAATTGGCGGAGCTACTACAAGCCGTGCGCATACTGCTGTTAAAATAGATCCAGTTTATAGTGGCCCTGTGGTACATGTGTTAGATGCGAGTAAAAGTGTGCCAGTAGCAGCAAGTTTAATTAGCCCTGACCAACGTGAGGCTTCAGAAAAGAAATTCAAAGACGAATACGAACAGTTTAGAATTGATTATAAAAACCGTAAAAAAGACAAGAATTCGGTTGATTTAACAAAAGCTAGAGCTAATAAAATTCCAGTGAGTTTTGACAATATTGTTGCACCAAAATTCTTAGGAACAAAAGTATTTGACAATTTTCCTTTGGAAGAATTACGCCAACGAATAGATTGGACACCATTCTTCTTAACTTGGGAATTGGTGGGCCGTTATCCAGCCATTTTTGATGATGAGATAGTAGGTGTAGAATCAAAAAAATTGTTTATTGATGCCAACAAAATGTTGGATAAAGTAATCAATGAAAAATTATTAACTGCTCGTGGAGTCATTGGTTTTTATGAAGCAAATGCTGTAGGGGATGATGTAATGATAAAATTCGAAAAAGAAAATTCGAAATTCGAAGGCAAAGTAGAGACGTTGCACGCAACGTCTGAAAATAATGAAGTAAAATTCAATTTTTTAAGACAGCAAGGGGAAAAAGCCGATGGACAACCTTATTTATGTTTAGCCGATTTTGTGGCACCAAAAGAAAGTGGTAAGCAAGATTATTTAGGCATGTTTGCGGTAACTGCAGGTATTGGAATTGAACCATTGGTGGAAGCTTATGAAAAAGACCTTGACGATTATAACAGCATTATGATTAAAGCCATTGCCGATAGATTGGCTGAAGCCTTTGCTGAAAAAATGCACGAATTAGTAAGAACACAACATTGGGGATTTGCACCTAATGAGCAATTAACAGATGACGAAATTATCCGTGAAAAATACAACAGTATTCGCCCTGCACCAGGTTATCCTGCTTGCCCTGATCATACCGAAAAACGCAAGTTGTTTGATGTATTAAATGCAGAAGAAAATGCAGGAATTGTATTAACAGAAAACTTTGCCATGTATCCGGCATCTGCAGTAAGCGGATTTTATTTTGCGAACGATGCTAGTAAATACTTTGCAGTAGGAAAAATTCAAAAAGACCAGGTGGAAGAATATGCTAAACGTAAAAATGTAAGCATTGATTACGTTGAAAAATGGCTTGCTCCGAATTTGGGTTATGATAATTAGTTTTTTGTTTTTGCAGCTGGCTTCTGGCTGCTAGCAACTGGCTTCTGGCAACTAGCAGTTTTGTAAAGGAAAAATATTAATATGGGTTGATTACCTTAATGAATAACCTACCGTCAGACGATTGCGCTAAGGGTTGCATTGGCAAGGCGTCAGACGGTTATTTGAATAACGAATAAGGAATAAGAAATAAAGAATTTTGAAGTATTTTTAAAATAAAAAAGCTGCTTTGAACATTTGTTCAATGCAGCTTTTTTTTAAGCTATCCACGACCTAAAGGACGTAGCAAACCCCTAAAGGACGTGGCAACTATTAAATATCGTCTATCAACTGACAACTATCAACTGACAACTATCAACTGACAACTATCAACTGACAACTATCAACTGACAACTATCAACTGACAACTATCAACTGACAACTATCAACTACTTCACTTTATATCTTTTTCTGACCAAATCGTAACAGGTAAAATAACCAATTACATTGGTGCCAACCACATTGGTAGGTAAGTTAGCTGGCGGAACTTTAAAAGGTCCTGGTGCTCCCGATGTTTGTGTATTATATGCTTCAATAAAATCGTTCATATTTTTATCAATAGAACGGAAAAGCAGAATTGATTCCTCGCCTTTTTGCAAACGGGTAAAAGGCAATTCAAAAGCATATTGTACACCAACTGGAGTAAGGTCGCTATTGAATAAAATTCTTTGTTGGCCAAAAGAATCACGTTGAAGAATGGTGTCAAATTTACCTAATTTAAAAAAAGTATATTTAATTTTTGGTCTATCGTCAAAACCTAAATAGTTAATTGTATATCCAGCTTTAAAAAAACCTTCAGCAGGTTTGAAAACCTGAAAAATAGAATCTATTCTAAACATGGGGTCCAGTAATGATTTGGCGGTATAAACACTTCCATTATTATTAATGGTTAAATTATATAAAGTTCCTGTAATGCCCACATAAGGTGATGGCGCTCTATAAATACCGTTTCCAACATAGGGGAATTTTACCCCGTTTACAGTTACAGTAGCGCTACTTACACTTGGGTAAGGATCGGTTGAGTAATAATCGGCCGACATGGTTAGTTTAACATACGAACTATCCATTTCGGTTGAAATTTCTGCTTCTACTACTAGCTTTTTTTCACTTGATGGGAAATCTAATTTTATTTCTTCTTTGCAAGAAGCAATAGCAAATAACAATGCGATGATTGTAAATATATTTTTGATGGTTTTCATTTTCGTTTTATTCATTAGAATTTGAAGTTATAAGTTACTGCAGGCACAAAAGTAAATAAGTACCATTTATTAACTATTGGCACATTTTCAGTATTGGTGTTATATTCTAAAAAATAAGCATTAGCTCTGCCATAAGCATTGTATAGCGAAAACACCCAACTACCTTCAAAATTACGTTTTTTAAAGTACCAAAGTGGTTTTGCTTCTTTCTTTTTCTGGTTCAATGTTAATGATAAATCTAAGCGATGGTAATCAGGAAAACGAGCACCATTTCTGGCACCATAAATCACACTTGGTGATTTGTCGTTAAAAAAAGTAGTTCTGCTAGTGGCAGTTGTAAATGCTTCGCCAGTGGCATATACAAAACTAGCACCTACACTTACTCTTTTACTTATTTCTTGCGAAACTACCATGGTAAAATAATTGGTTCTATCAAACCTAAACGAATACCAATCACCTTTATTTATATTATCTGCTTGTCGTTCCGATTTAGATAAAGCATAACTTAACCAACCTGTAGTTTTTCCTTTTTGTTTTCTTAAAAAAAACTCTAAACCATAAGCTCTTCCTTGGCCTGCTACTACTTGTCCTTCTATTGCTTCATTGAATTGAATATCGGCACCGTCACGTAATTCCACCGTGTTTTTCATCCATTTGTAATAGGCTTCTACTGAAAATTCTAAGGTGTTTTCATTGAAATTTTTAAAATAACCTAAGGCCACTTGGTCGCTCATTTGTGGTTTAATATAATTATCGGAAGGAGTCCAAAATTCTTGACCAATAGATGCAGTTACATTTTGAATTAAATGCATGTATTGGAACATTCTGTTGTACGAAGTCTTTATAGAACTACTTGAGTTCAATAAATAAGTAAAATTAACACGTGGTTCAAATCCGTAATTGGTTTTATAAATTTGACCAGCGCTGTAGTTTGTATAAGTATTATTAGGATCAAAACTATTTTGCTTAATAGCACCATTATCTATAAAAGTTGGTGAACCATTTACATAATTGATACTTCTTCCATCACCAATGTTTGAAAATATAGAAACGCGCCCTCCATATTCAATGGTGGCTCTTTTTCCAAATTTGTATATATGACTGGCATAATAATCTTGTTCAAAAGCGCGTTTTGTTGGTAAATTTGCAGCGCTAATGATTGATTCAGCTGTAATTGGAGTTCTGTTTCCTGGTTCAAACACATAATAATTTTGTTTGACACCAATTTTCAAACTGCTTTTAGGAGTAATAAAATAATTACCATCTATTTTTATATTCAGGTCATTGATATAATTGGTTCTAGTAAAGTTTAAGTTTTTGGCAATATTCAAATCAAAGTTATAATCATACTTGCTGTAAGAAACAGTGGTATTTACAAAAAACTTACTATTAAATAGATGATTCCAACGTGCCGTAGTAGTTAAATTGCCCCAT
>JBIILW010000102.1:0-6714 GCA_044338265.1 Bacteroidia bacterium
TAAAGTTTTGGCCCTGTCTTGTGCCGATATTCCCGTTGTACAACCTTTTCCTATTAAATCTACGGAAACGGTAAAAGGAGTTTCATGTAAAGTTGTGTTATCTGTTACCATTAATTCTAATTGCAATTCACGGCAACGAGAATCAATGAGTGGTGCGCAAATTAATCCGCGCCCTTCCTTCGACATAAAGTTTATAATTTCGGGAGTTACATTGCGGGCAGCAGTTAAAAAATCACCTTCATTTTCACGGTCTTCATCATCTACTACAATGATAATTTTTCCTTTTTTTATATCCTCTATGGCTTCTTCTATGGTGTTAAACATCACTTAAATTATGAATTATGAATTATGAATTTTGTATGCTTGTTTTCTAGTGAGTTAATTACAATTGTTTTGAATTTTACTACTTTCCATTTATAATTATTGCTTTCAACAAAAGTTTTTTTATCTGATCCGAAAGCTCACTTTGAGTAATCAAAGCCTTTCTTTTAACTTCAATTGCTACCTCATGCATAAGTTCTTTTAGTTCTTTGTCATTTGGTTCATTGTTACTCATCAAAATCGCTTTTCTCATTTTATTATTTATTTATAATCTTTACAACCTTTCAATCTTTGTAATTTTTGTAATTGCTCCACTAAATCGAATCTTTCAACTTGGTTAAAAAAACTTTCAACTCAGCCAATTTTTCAATGGCTTGCTGATTATTTTGAACAATTGGTTGGTGATTTAGTTTTTCTTTAGCACCGTCAATGGTAAATCCCTCAGTTTTTACTAATTGATAAATTTGGCTAAATATTTCAATGTTTTTTTTACTGTACTTGCGTGTTCCTTTGATTGATTTTTCGGGCTTTAATTGTTTAAATTCTTTTTCCCAATACCTAATTAAAGAAACAGACACGTCAAATTTTTTGGCTAATTCGCCAATATTTATATAATAAATTTCAAGTTCTTCGTTAGGCATTTAAACAAATCTTGGATCGGTTTCCATTACATGTCCACAACTTTTACAAGTTCTGTAATCTAAATTTGAATAAAAATCCTTGAAACGAGGTTGGAAATCGTTTTCAATGTCACTTAATTCAAAACGGTATTCATGTAATTTGTGGTTACAATGATCGCAAAACCACATCAATCCGTCTACTAAACCTTTTCCTTTTCTCACTCTTTCAATTACTAACCCAATGGAACCTTCGCTTCTAACAGGAGAGTGGGGTGTATTAGGTGGACATAAAAACATATCTCCAGGACCTAAATGTATGTCAACTGCTTTTCCATCTTCTTGAATTCTTACGGTTATTTCACCTTCTAATTGGTAAAACCATTCTTCCGATTCATTGTAATGATAATCTTTGCGCGCATTGGGCCCACCAACTATCATCACTATAAAGTCAGTTCCTTCAGGATATAAGTTTTTATTGGCAACAGGCGGTTTGAGTAAATGTCTGTTTTCTTCTATCCATTTATTTAAATTGAAAGGTTTTCTTACCATGATTTTAAAATTTAAAGGGTGAAAATTATATTTTTAAAAATTCAAATATAAAAAAAGCCCTAAATCTTTTTATATGATTTAGGGCAATCTAATTTTTTATGCGTTTAATTTTTTATGGTCGGCTAAAAACTGTTCCAAACCTTTGTCGGTTAATGGGTGATTTAGCAACGCCAAAATGCTTGCTAAAGGGCTTGTAATAATATCAGCACCAGCTTCTGCTGATTTAATAATGTGAATAGGATTGCGAATAGAAGCCGCTAAAATTTCTGTTTCATAACCTTGTACCGAAAATATATGTGAAATTTGTGCAATTAATTCCATGCCATCAAATCCAATATCATCTAATCTGCCTACAAAAGGCGAAATATAACTAGCACCTGCTTTAGCTGCTAAAATAGCTTGTCCAGCACTAAATACTAAAGTACAGTTTGTTCTGATTCCTTTGTTACTAAAATATTTAATGGCTTTGATACCATCTTTTATCATTGGTATTTTCACTACAATATTTTTGTGTAAAGCAGCTAAAATTTCACCTTCTTTTACCATTCCGTCAAAATCGGTGGCTATTACTTCTGCACTTACATCGCCATCTACTAACTCGCAAATGTCTTTGTAATGCTGCATTACAGCTGCATCGCCTTTAATTCCTTCCTTAGCCATAAGCGAAGGATTGGTAGTTACACCGTCTAAAATTCCTAAATCATTTGCTTCTTTAATTTGAGCAAGATTAGCTGTATCAATAAAAAATTTCATATTATTTTGTGTTTTGCTGCCGCAAATAAAGTAAATAAAACGCAATTAATTCTAATATTCCTCTAGTTAAAACCAGAGGCAATTGATGAAATGGCATTTTTTTCTTTAAGAATGGGCTAAAACCACATTCGCCATTACATAAATTATATATAATTTAAAGAATTTGACAGCCGGTGCGGTTTTGCAAACCGCACTTTAAACTATTAGCATTTGTAATGTTTAAAATATCAATGCCATTTTAAAATATTTGATAACTTCTTATTTTTTGGAGTTGATTCATTATATTATTAGTGTAAATTATATTAATTAAATTTAATTTAGTCGTAATTATTTATTTAGTTATTTCAATTGAATTAATTTTTACATACGTAAAAATATTAAAATTAACAGTATTTTATTATAATTAAATTTTGATTTATAAAATTATGTTATATCATTGTAATACAAATTAAAATATCATGAAAAAAATAAACCATAAAATATTGAAAGAAACGAGGGTTTACAAGTTGGTGTTATTTATTGGATTTTTTCTTGTGTTAGCCAATAAAATAAAAGCGCAAACCGAACAAAACCAGCAAAGAATTGATACAAATAATTTGGTTATAGTCAACGATTATAATGTTGATACAGTAAAAACTTATGAAACTGCATTGATAGATATGAATCTAAAAATGGAGTTGGATTCATTAGTATTTGGGCAAGTTTATGAAGTAACCTATCAATTTATAAATATTGAAAGTAAACCCATTAAAATGAAAGATGTAATAGGAGCATGCAGTTGCATGAGTTATGAATTGTATAACCAACCTATAGACGCTGGTGCTACTGGGTGGATAAAAATAAAATACAAAGCAACAATACCCGAAAAAATATTTTCAAACATAAAGCTAATTTTATATGACACAAATGGCATTAAACCCATGGTTATTATTCTAGTTAAAATAAGTGCTAATGCTAAACATCCAAATGCAAATTAAACAACCTATGAAATCAAAAAACGTGAAACTATTTATTGTATTAATTTTAACAATAATAAGTACCTCAGCCTTTGCACAATATACCGCGGTAAAATATTTATATGATGCCAATGGCAATAGGTGGAACAGAACCATTGTGCAAGAAATAACTTTAGGGAAAAAAAGTGGTGGTGATACAACTGGTAAAAAAACAGTTATTACTGAGGTAACAAAAGAAAGGTTACTTGATTCGTTTGGTATCAAAGAAATTGTAATTTTTCCAAATCCAACAATTAATGTGTTAAAAGTAAATATAGAAAGTGCTTTTAAAACACCTTTATCAGGAAAAATAAAAGTATTTAATATGAATGGCACAAAACAATTTTCAGAACAAACAATATCAGCTAGCAATGATGTAGATTTTAGTTCAATGGCAAGCGGATACTATATATTAAAAATAGAAGTAAATTGTCAGGTGAAAAATTATAAAGTCTTGAAAATTAATTAACAATATGAAAGTAAAAAATCAAACACCGATGTTTACCAATATAAAACCATTCATGATTATTTTTTTATTGGTTTTGAGTAAAACAACAAATGCTCAGTTTACCTCAGTAAAATATGATTTTGATTCCACTGATTCAAAATGGAACAAAACAATTTTATTTACTTTAAATACCTCTGATACTTCAACATTATTAATAAGACCATTTAAAGAAAGCCTTTTAGATTCGTTTGGTATCAAAAAAATAGAAATTTTTCCCAATAAAACTTCCGATTCATTGAATTTAAAAGTAAATATTAATAGCACTACAGAAACACCGCTTTTAGGTAGCATAAAATTGTTAAATATACTGGGAACAATAACTTACAGAAACCAAGCAATTTTGCCACGTAATAATATATATTTTTCATTGTTAGCTAATGGCTATTATTTACTAAAAATAGAACTAAACGGACAATTAAGGACCTATAAAGTATTAAAAAACTAAAAAATTATTGGATTAACTATTTCTAAAAAATTTCAATTAGAACTTATGAAAAAATTAAAGATGAAGCACTTACCATTGATAATTTGTTTGTTTTATTTTGCTTTAACAAGCAATAGTACAAAAGCTCAAACATACGATGTAGGCAATACGAGTATTACTGCCGATGTTGGCCCATTAGGGAATGCCACTGCCACTGTTCCTATATTTTGCCCGGCAGGAAGGCTTGGCATTAAACCCAGTGTAAACCTAACTTTTAACAGCCAAGCCAATAGTGGCATATTAGGTAAAGGATGGAATTTAAGTGGACTAAGTGTAATAAGTAGAAGTGGTAGCAATTGGCATTTAGATAATGGAAAACAAGAAACTGTTAAATTTGATAACAATGATAAATTGACCTTTGATGGGCAACGTTTATTAAAAGTAGAAGGAGGTGCGGCAAGTTCATTTATTTCTGATAATAATGTTTATAGAACCGAAGTGGATAAGTTTGCTAAAATTACATACAAGAATAATGGTGGAAATAGTTACTTTATTGTTGACACTAAAGATGGAGGTAAAGCTTTTTACGGACTAGGCAACGGTAGCCAACACATACCCGTTGGGCCTTGGGAAGTTTTATCTTGGTACATAAGTAAAAGCTATGATAAAAATGGAAATTACATGGAATACTTTTATATCAATAACAATGGGCAAATAGTATTAGACCAAATAAAATATACAGGTTTTGATGCAACTATAAATGGAACCAAAATCAGTTCAATAGCACAAGAAGCCCCTTTTAATAAAATTGTTTTTACCTATGAAACAAGTAACCACGAAGGTAACCAATACATTAATGGAAGAAAAGTAGTACAAAACAAAAGGGTTAAAACCATTAAAACCTATGCCGATGCCACCTTAGCCAGAACATATACCATGGATTATGATAGCGATGACATCAACTCTTACTTAAAAAAAATTACGGAACAAAATGGAGCAGATGGAACTTTGCATCCTGTGGATATAACTTGGGTTGAAGATGGTGGATTAGAAAGAAGTACTGGAATGCTTAACATAAATGATAATTTATTAAAAAAAACAGGTGATTTTAATGGAGATGGCAAAGCTGATTTGTTGGTAATAAATGGAGTTTTAAAACCATATAATGGAGAGTTACTTGGAACAACAAACACTTATAAAGTTTTAGATATTACAAAAAAAACTACAACAGGAGATTATACTTTATTAGATGGGGGTACATTGCCTTATAACAATATTAGTGCAATTTTAATTGGTGATGTTGATAATGATGGAGATGATGATATTGTTTTTCAAACTACTGAAAAATTTAAAACTACTACATGTCAAGGAGGACTAAATTGTCGTTATTATTTAGATTCCTCCACATATACGTATAGAGCTTTTTTAGCAAATACAAATAAAGTGACAAACACATTTAGTTTTGTAAATTTGAATAATGTTGATGTTTATCCAAAAAGAACAGTTAAATTTTCAAATAATAATTATTTAACAGAATTTATGCATCTTTTTCAGTTTTCATATGTAGTACCAATTTTAGTTGAAGTTGATGGTGATGGATTTATAGATTTAATGGAAAGAGAAACTACAGGAAGTAGAGAGTTTAACAGTAGCGGGGACTTTATTGGTGTTAAAGAAGAAACTTACAGTAATATTATACACCTTTTTCTTTCAACGACAAATAATTATTACAATTACCCTGTTTCATTACCCGAAATTACTCACTTTATACCCATGGATTTTAATGGTAATGGAAAAATGGATTTTTTATTCAGTTATAAATGGAACAACAAAGCTGAAATATTAGAATACGATCAATCAATAGCTGGGTTTAAACATATATATGGAATTGGAAATAATCAATTTCCAACTCAATACCACAAACACCTAAAAACTGGTGATTTTAATGGTGATGGTAAAACAGATTTAGTATATTATATAAATAATAAATGGATGATTGCCTATTCTAAAGGAAATGATTTTGTGGAATATGACGCAACTGTTTTATGGTTTTTACACAATTACAACCCTGATTGGTGTTCTAATTCAAATGTACCTGAAGGTGGATTTTATTTTGATGTGGCAGATGTAAACAGTGATGGAAAGGATGATATTATTGAAAGACATTTTCATAGTAATGGATTTATCGGGCATTCAGATAATGGACTAAATATTTATTATTCAAAAGGTTTTGGATTTATAAAAGTTTTTACAGGATCAAATTTTAAAGTGGGTAACACTAATTTTGTTTATAGAATATTTAATAATAATCTAATTGCAGATTTTGATGGTGACGGTAAAAAGGATATTTTGATTACTGATTACAATGTGTCTGGAACTGCCACTGGTTCAATATTTGTTGAATATTTTAAACAATATAACTACCACCTTGATAAAATTACATGTAGCAATAAACACGCTTACAATATTACTTATAAACCATTAAGTAATTGCAATAGTAATTTATATACAAGAGCCAATAACTTATGTATTGGAAAAGCATTA
>JBIILW010000103.1:0-6674 GCA_044338265.1 Bacteroidia bacterium
GTGGCCAGAAGCCAGAAGCTTTCGAAACCTGGTGGCAAAACGAAGAAACAGCACTTATACATTTTATTGGAAAAGATAATATAGTTTTTCATGCCATAATTTTTCCAATGATGTTAATGACACATGGTAAATATATTTTACCGACAAATGTTCCAGCAAATGAGTTTTTAAATTTAGAAGGTGATAAAATTTCAACCAGCAGAAATTGGGCAGTTTGGCTACATGAATATTTAATAGATTTTCCAAACAGACAAGATGAATTGCGGTATGTGTTAACCAGTATTGCACCAGAAACCAAAGATAGTGAGTTTACTTGGAAAGATTACCAAACCCGCATTAACAGTGAATTGGTAAGTATTTTCGGTAATTTTGTAAATCGGGTTTTGGTATTAAGCGATAAGTTTTATGAAGGAAAAATTCCTGCCATCAATTCACCTTTAACTGAAGAAAAACTATTGACTTGTCGCCAAGTTTGTTTTGATGGTGTGGCAAAAAGTTTGCATGCCATGCGTGAAGATTTAGACGCTGTTAAATTACGTGATGCACAAGCAGAATTTATTAATATTGCTAGAGCAGGAAATAAATATTTGGCCGATACAGAACCATGGAAACTCATCAAAACAGATGATGAAAGTGTTAAACAAATTATGTTTGATGCTTTGCAAATTTGTGCCAAGTTAGCCATTGCAGCAGCACCATTTTTACCATACACTGCCAATAAATTAAAAGCAATGTTAGGAGATGAAAGTATGAATTGGAATGCTTTGTTTAATGAAACTATATTATTAGAAAACCACCAATTAGGTAAGCACGAAATTTTGTACAAACAAGTGGAAGATGAAGAAATTCAAAAGCAATTAACTAGATTGGAAGAAATAAAAAAAGCCAATGATGAGCAGCCTGTAAAAACTCAAACTTTAGCAGAATTAAAGCCTGATATTAACTACGAAGATTTTGAAAAATTAGACCTCAGAGTTGGAAAAGTTTTAGCAGCTGAAAAAGTTCCAAAAGCCGATAAATTATTAAAGTTAACAGTGGATTTAGGTTTTGAAAAACGAACCATTTTAAGTGGCATTGCTGAATATTATAAACCAGAAGAATTAGTTGGTAAATTAGTAACTGTTGTAGCAAATTTAGCACCACGAAAAATAAGAGGAATTGAAAGTCAAGGCATGTTATTAATGGCTGGAAATGATTTTGGAAAACTGTATAATGTAAGCACTGAAAAAGACATTGAGTTAGGAAGTGTAGTAAAATAATATCATTCTAAGTAGTTAAAATTTAAATTTATAGACTATAAATTTTATAATTAAAAATGTTTCAAAAATTATATTATCAAAAATTATTATTCTTCCGTATCCTATTAGTTTTAATAATTTACAGCATTTGCAGAATAGTTTTTCTGATATTTAATCCAGCCTTTTACCAATTTGAATTTAGTGAATTAGTATTTGCTTTTTATGTTGGACTTTTATTCGATTTTTCAGCCATTATTTATTCCAATTCCTTACTCATTTTATTACATGTTATTCCATTTAAATTCAGAGAAAATAAAGGCTACCAATTATTTTTAAAATGGTGTTTTTGTATAGTAAATAGCTTAGCCGTTTTATTAAATTTAATTGATACGGAATATTACCGATTTTCAGGAAAGCGTTCTGGTTTAGAATTAATAAAAATGGCTGAAGAATTAAGTGGTGTTTGGAAAAATTATTTAATAGATTATTGGTACATTCTTATAATTTTAGTAATATTAATATATATGCTATATTACTTTTATAAGATAATAGATTCAAAACTTCAAACTCAAAAAATAAACTATATTTCTTCACAATATAAAGCTGAATATTTAATATTAATTCCAATTGCTTTAATCACATTTTTGGGAGCACGAGGTGGCGTAAATTTAACACCAATAAGCACATTTGATGCCGCTAGAATAAGTAGAGCAGAATTAGTTCCTTTAATTGTAAATACGCCATTTCAATTTATTGTAAGTACGCAACAAGTAGGGTTGAAACCTGAAAATTATTTTCCAAATGCTGTTATAGAAAAATACTATAGCCCTATAAAAAATGCTTCCACTTTTAATGATCAAAATAGCAAACCTAATATTGTTATTTTGATCATTGAAAGTTTGGGAAAAGAATATGTTGGTTACTATAATAAAGGAATAGGTTATACACCTTTTATTGATTCTTTAATGACTAAAAGTTTGGTTTTTAACCATGCTTATGCAAATGGAAAACGCTCTATTGAAGGCATTCCGGCCATTGAAGCATCGTTACCAACTTGGATGGAAAATGATTATCCTAATAGTTACTACCAAGCAAATAAATTAAAAGGAATAGGTGCCTATTTAAGTGAAATTGGTTATCAAACTAGTTTTTATCATGGTGGAAAAAATGGTACTATGAGTATTGATAATTTTACTGCCATTTCAAATGGAGGAAAATATTATGGTAAAAATGAATACCCAAATCCAGCAGATTTTGACAAGCATTGGGGAATTTTTGACGAACCTTATTTGCACTATTTTGCAAAGCAATTAAGTACAAATAAAACACCTTTTTTTAGCAGTGTGTTTACTTTGTCATCTCACCATCCATATAGCATTCCTAACCATTTAACTGATAGCTTTACAGAGGGAACATTACCCATTCATAGAACAATTAAGTACTCAGATTTTGCGTTGCAACAATTTTTTGAAACAGCAAAAAAAGAACCTTGGTATAACAATACAATTTTTATTGTTATAGCTGATCATTCGGCAGAAAACGAAAAACCATATTACCAAACTACACAAGGAAAATTTGAAATTCCTATGTTTGTTTTTAGTGCAAATAGCAATTTGGTAAAACCACAAATTAACCAAAATACCATTCAACAAATTGATATATTGCCAATGGTATTAAATTATGCAAACTACTCAAACCCTTTTTTTAGTTTTGGCAATAACTTAAATCAAACAAATTGGGCTATGCAGCTAACAAATGGATTTTATCAATATATATCGTGGCCTTATGTATATCATTTTGATGGTAAAAAAGGCATTGGGTTTTTTGACTTAAAACACGATAGTTTGATGCATAAAAACGAAATTGAAAACATAAAATTGAAACTCAAAATTGAAAATTTAGACAGTAATGTAAAATGCATTATTCAGCAATATAATTTTGATTTGATTAACAATAAAACAACGGAATAAAAAAAATGACAAATAAAATCACAGTACTTAAAAATTTTAGAATTATCGCATTGACCGAAGGTGTTTCCTATATAATATTATTGTTTGTAGCAATGCCTTTAAAATATATACTCCATATTCCTGAACCTGTAAAATACTTTGGTTGGTTGCATGGTGTTTTATTTGTAGTTTATAGCATATTACTGTTACAAGCCTTTATCGTTTTAAAATGGGGCTTTTTAAAAACATTCATTGCTTTTATAGTTTCATTTATTCCATTTGGAACATTTTGGTTAGAGGGAAAACTTAAAAAAGATAAAGAGGAATTGGCTATAAAATAAGCATTTTTAAAGTATATTTTGACTTTTATTTATTTAAATAAGAACATTAGTCATTATATGTGTTGAGGGTAATCATTTGAATAATAACTACGCTGTAAATATATTTGACAAACTGATAAATACTAAATTTATCAAGGTTTAATCAAAGATATTATGTCCAAAAATTTGCTCATTCTTTTAGAAGACAACTTCAATGCAGCATCATTAATTGACCAAAGTAAAACATTAGTAAGTACCGCTTTTTTAAAAAATTCTACAGGTGCTTATATTGAGGGAATAAGCCACAATGGAATTGATAAATTATTTAAAGAAAACAATATTGAACTTGGCCAATATAGTTACGCAGAAATAATTGAAAATATTATGCGTGATAATCCATTAAATAATGATGAGATTATTCAAAGTATTATTCAAAAATGCAGTGATTTAAATTTGAAAATTGATGTGCTTTTCAATAATAACAAATTGAATCGCAATTCATTTGAGATAAAATCAATGTATTATGATTTGTTTATTTTAGGAAAAGAAGGAATTCTTAAAAATTTTCTTGCCAAAAATGGCAAGCATAATATTGAAAAATTATTGTCACACAGTAAATGTCCATTACTTATATTACCTTCAAAAAAATACGAATTAAAAAATATTATTTTACTTTTTGATGGAACTACAACATCATTTGAGGCAATAAAATTATTTACTTATTTAATAAGTGACCAAACCAAAAATGCTACTTTACAACTAATTGTAAAATCGACTTCTGAGGCTAATAAAGATGAAAAGTTTTTGATAAATTATATTAAAACCTATCGTTTAAATTTTTCAATTACAAGAATAGATCCTGAATTTTATGAAGATGAATTGTTTAGTATATTAGATCAATTTGAAAACTTTTTATTGGTTGCTGGAAGCAACAGAAAAGACATCATCAACGATTTGATGAAAAATGAAAAGTCGTATTTTATGAAAGACAATAGAAGTATTTTTATGATATAATTTTTTAATAAAAAATGATAGAAATAAAAAAACCTAAAACCAAAACTTCTTGTTATCACTGTGGCGATTTTTGTGATGAAAATGAAATTCTAATTGCCGAAAAATCCTTCTGTTGTAATGGCTGCAAAAATGTTTTTGTGCTACTAACAGACAACAACCTTACCTCGTATTATACCATTGAAAAAACTCCTGGAAAGTCTTTAAAACATAGCATTGGCAATAAGTTTGCTTATTTAGACGATCCCAATATTCAAACAAAAATTATTGATTATATTGATGCAAAAATTGCTCGTCTTCAATTTAAAATTCCAAATATTCATTGTAGTAGCTGCATTTATTTACTAGAAAATTTATATAAAATAAATGAAGGAGTAGTTGCCGTTAGGGTAAATTTTTTGAAAAAAAATGCAAATATTGTTTACGATGTAAATAAAATTTCACTCCGAAAACTAGTAGAACTATTAGCAAGTATTGGTTACGAGCCATCGTTCAACATGAGTGATATTGATAGTGTAAAACCCCTGAATCCAAATAGGAAATTATTATTCCAAATTGGAGTTGCTGGTTTTTGTTTTGGTAACATCATGTTGGTTAGTTTTCCTGAATATTTTGGATTAGATAATACCACTAAGCATTACCTTTCACCTGCATTTGGTTTGATAAACTTAGCTCTTTCCATTCCAACATTTTTATATAGCGGACAAGACTATTTAATTGGAGCATTTAAAGGTTTACGAAAAAAATTAATAACTATAGACGTGCCTTTGGCATTGGGATTAGTAGTATTATTTATTCGTAATTTTTATGAAATTCTTTCACATACTGGTTTAGGATATTGCGATACATTAGCTGGTTTAATTTTCTTTTTATTAATAGGGAAATGGTTTCAACAAAAAACATACGATTCACTTTCATTTGAAAGAGATTATAAATCGTATTTTCCAATTTCCGTTGTTACCATTCATCATGATAAAACCACAACTGTTGCCATTGATAAATTGAAAATAGGTGATAGAATATTGATTAGAAACAATGAAATTATTCCAACAGACAGTATTTTATTAAAAGGAAAAGCAAATATTGATTTTAGTTTTGTATCGGGCGAAAATGAGCCAATAGCAAAGGAGTTGGGCGAAATTATTTTTGCCGGAGGCAAACAAACTAGTGGGAATATAGAGTTAGAAGTGAAAAAACTAACTGAACAAAGTTACTTAACTCAACTTTGGAATAATGATATTTTTGCAAAAGAAAATAACAGTAAAGTTGAAACATTTCAAACTAAAGTAAGTAAGTATTTTACTTTTGCATTATTGGCAATTGCATTAAGTGCTGCAGTTTTTTGGGCGGTGTATGATACAAGCAAAATTATACATGCTTTTACATCCGTTTTAATTATAGCCTGCCCTTGTGCTTTAGCGCTTTCAAGTCCTTTTGCCCTAGGTAATGCAATGAGGAATTTAGGAAGAAATAAATTTTATTTAAAATCGGCAAGTGTAGTTGAAAACATTGCTAATATGAATACCATTGTTTTTGATAAAACAGGAACAATTACTCAAAGTAATGATTCGAAAATTAGCTTTGTTGGTAATGCTTTAAGTGAATTTGAAAAGGAACTAATTTTTTCTGTTACACAAAATTCTATTCATCCGTTAAGCAAGCAAATTGCTCACTTTTTAAACATGAATTCTGCAATTATTTTAAATAATTTTAAAGAAATAACAGGAAAAGGAATTAATGCAAATGTGGCAGGAAATAATGTATTAGTTGGCTCCGCCAGTTTTTTAAATATTAAAGAAGAGGATAACTCACTTTTAAACACTAGAATTTACATTAAAATAAATCAAGAAAATAAAGGTTGTTTTGTTATAAACCATACATATAGAAAGGGATTGAAACAAGTAATTAGTAATTTATCAAACTACTTTTCCCTTCATCTTTTATCGGGTGATAACGAATTAGAAAAAACTTATTTGCAAACTATTTTTCCTTCACAATCGGAATTATTATTTAAACAAAATCCTTCCGACAAGTTACTTTATATAAACACATTGCAAGGCAATAAAAACAAAGTAATGATGATAGGCGATGGTTTAAATGATGCTGGAGCTTTAAAAGCTGCTAATGTTGGTATTAGTTTAAGTGAGGATACTGCT
>JBIILW010000104.1:0-6663 GCA_044338265.1 Bacteroidia bacterium
AACCAATTGACTCATGGCTCTGCCAGTTTCATACTTATCGCCCATGCTGCTTTTTTCTTCCGAATTGGCTGCTTCTTGTGCATCTAACATGGCTTTTTCACCATCGGCAATTCGTTGTAAAAGCATGTTTTTACAATGCTCAAAAATTTCTTTTTTGTTGATCAATTTCTTTTCTTTTATATTATATTCATTTACCAATAATTTAGTAAATTTTATTTGTTAACAGCTCCAACTATTTTCTTAATAAAAATTCCAATGGAATTTTTACTCTTTTACTCCAAGCTAATTCTGAATGATTTTCTCCTTCAAATTTTTGTGTTTTCCAATCATTATTTTTAATAGAATAAGTTTTACTCATCATAATACTATCAACTTGTAATTGAAAAGGTTCATACATGGCATCCAACGTTTCGGTTCCGTAATCAAAATATATTTTATGGTTTTTAGCCTCCGGCAAATACATTTTTAAATAAACTTGCATAGCTTTTGGAAACGGATTATCAGCCTTAAAAATCCCAGTCCAATGAGTTGACAAACATGCAGCACCTCCAAACACTTTTGGGTATTCGCAAAGTGCATATACAGAAATTAATCCACCCATACTTGAACCGGCAATAAATGTGGCTGCTGACGTTTCATTGGTAGCATATTTTTTATCAATAAAAGGTTTTAACTCTTTTACCAAAAACTTTAAATAATTATCTGATTGCACCTTCCCACTAAAAATCGAATTTCCGTTTTGTCTATTTGCCGCATACATGGTGTCTTGCTCTGCTTTGGTTAAAGCTTCAAAAGGTTTTTGAGGAAAATAATCAATATGCCTATTTTTACCATCAT
This sequence comes from Bacteroidia bacterium, assembly GCA_044338265.1. Lineage (GTDB taxonomy): Bacteria > Bacteroidota > Bacteroidia > UKL13-3 > UKL13-3 > JAAFJM01. The sequence goes on from JBIILW010000104.1 coordinate 838, forward strand.
TCCAAATTCCAACCACAATACAATCTTTAATTTTTTGCTGATAGAATAAATCAGACATTGCTTCATCTATTCCCCATTCTTGTTTATTCCAGGTATTGGTTGAGTCGAATAACATTTGCCCATCGTGCATGTATAAAACTGCATATTTTTTTTGATTACTGTAATTTTTTGGCAACCAAACATCCACATTTCTTGCGTTTACAAATTTAGAATTGAAATTGTTATGTCGTATAACTTTTCCTTCAAATACCTTAATTTCATTCACTTTTTGTGCAAACGAAAAAAAGAAACTAACAATAAAAACGCTTAAAAATGCGATTGATTTCATGGAACTTCAAAATGGTTTATAAATAAAAAGAGAAGCAATAACGTATTGCTTCTCTTTAAACGAAATTTTTCAAATAAAATTTTATTTTAGTACATAATTACTTGCATGAACCAAGTTGTTATCAATGTATAATTCAATGGTATAAGTACCACTTTCTAAGTTTCTTTCTTCGCCTTCATATGCCAAACAAATATTCTGTTTGTCGTTTTGATAATCTATTTTAATATTGGAAGTACATTCTAAAGTTTCACCATTTACTGTTACAGAACCTTTGTTAATTCCAGCCAATGGTTTTCCACTTGGAGTTATTATTCTTAGGTAAACTATTTTATCGCCTTTAGGTGCAACTTTATTGTCCATTATAGTTAAGCAAGCTTCTATTTTATTGGTTCTTTTAGCTAAAGTACTTTCCACTAATTTACCACTGTTTTTCTTTTTAAATGAAGCTACTTTAACATATTCTGCTTTTAAAATACTTGCTATATCAACGGTTTTTTGTAAATTACTTTTGTCTTCATTTAAACCAGTTACAGCATTTGTTAACTCTTGATTTTGTGCTTTTAAAGTACCATTTTCAATCATTAAAGCATCTATTTTTTCTAAATACTCATCGCGTAAAGCTTTTAGTTTTGATAATTCAGCTTTAAGTTTACTGCTTAATTTAGAAGCATCTTTTTCATTTTTAAGCAAGTTCCTAATTCTTTGTTCTTGGTTATAAATTTTACCATTTGCATCGGTCAACAAGCTATCTAAATTTCCTGCTATTCCTCTGTATTTGTCAAGTTCCATTGTAGTTGATACCAATTCGCGTTCCACTTCAATTCTTACGTTTGTTAAACTATCTATTTCATTCCCATGATTAATAATAGTAGTTGTATGATTTTTGTATTGGTAAACATTAAAACCAATTGATCCTAATAACAACAATAGCAATAAAATGAGTCCATTACGGTTGTTGCTTTTTTCTTCTTCTTGCTTGTCCATTTTGTGTATTTTTTAAGTTTAAATCAGTTGCAATTTAGTATAAATTGTAAATTAGTTGCAGTAAATATTTTATATAATTACTTCTTTTTTGCTTTTAAATTTTGAATACAATTGCTAAGGTTATATTATTGCTGTGAAGAATTATGCTGAATAATAAAAAAATTGTAGTTGTAATGCCCGCTTACAATGCGGAACTTACTTTAGAAAAAACGTATAATGAAATTCCATTTGACATTGTAGATGAGGTTATTTTAGTGGATGATACAAGTAAAGATCAAACAAGTATTTTAGCCCAAAAAATTGGAATTCAGCATGTAATTAGGCATGAAAAAAACAGGGGTTATGGTGGAAATCAAAAAACTTGTTATGATAAAGCAAAACAGATTGGTGCTGATATTGTAATCATGTTACATCCTGATTACCAATATACACCTACGTTAATTCATAGCATTGCTTCTATGATTGCATACAATGTTTATCCAGCGGTTTTTGCATCTCGTATTTTGGGAAAAGGTGCTTTAAAAGGTGGTATGCCTTTGTATAAGTATTTTTTCAATCGTTGTCTTACCTTGTTTCAAAATATTTTGATGGGTCAAAAACTATCTGAATACCATACAGGTTACAGGGCTTATGATATGAAAATATTAAATGCTGTTGATTATAATTTGTGCAGTGATGATTTTGTTTTTGATAATCAAATGTGTGCGCAAGTGTTTTATGCAGGTTTTGAAATTGGTGAAATTACCTGTCCTACCAAATATTTTGATGAAGCCTCGTCTATTAATTTTAGTAGAAGTGTAAAATATGGCCTAGGAGTTGTAGGAACATCAATTCAGTACCGTTTTCAAAAATGGGGATTCATTAATTTAGCCATGTTTAAAAAACTGAACTAATTTGTATAAAAATGTGTTTTGGTTTTATAAATTGAATACACTTTTATATTTAGGAGTTTAATTAAATTGATTTCAAAATATTTAAATAGCATAATAACAATACTTTAAGAAAAAATATTATAATTAAAAAACTTTTGGCACAGTGATTGCTTAATGTGTTTCATTAATACTTTTTTCTAATTCATATAAGTAAAAACCCTTGATTATAGCTAATCAAGGGTTTTTCTATTTCATAGAATTTACGGTTTTCTAAAACCGATTTTTTAATTGTTCCACAACTATTTTCTTAGAAATTAGCACTCTGCAAATTTAAAGTAACCTTATCAACAGGCATGTTGATAATAGGTGGATTAGTTGCTTCAATGATTGAGTTTATTTGGTAAAGAATAAAAGTCAAAAAATATATTTTAAAAGCTCAATTAAACTAATTTTAAATACACAACGACTTTATTTTCAAAAGCATAATTACTGATTAAAATTTAAAATGGCCAAAATAATAGCAATAGCAAATCAAAAAGGTGGAGTTGGAAAAACAACTACAGCCATAAATTTATCGGCAAGTTTAGCTGCATTAGAATTTAAAACATTATTGGTTGATGCCGATCCCCAAGCTAATTCAGCTTCGGGAACTGGTTTTGATCCAAGAGATGTAGTTACTGGACTTTATGAAGTGATGGTAAATGAAACACCAGCAACTGAAGCCATAGTTCATACTGAACTTCAATACATGGATTTGCTTCCTTCAAATATTGACTTGGTAGGTGCTGAAATAGAATTGGTGAATTTGCCAAACAGAGAAAAACTCTTGAAATTTGCTTTAGATTCAATTAGAAAAGATTATGATTTTATCATCATTGATTGTTCACCAAGTTTAGGTTTAATTACTACCAATGCTTTAGTGGCAAGTGATAGTGTAATAGTTCCTGTTCAATGTGAGTATTTTGCTTTAGAAGGATTAGGAAAATTATTAAATACCATCAAAATTATTCAACAAAGTTTGAATACTAATTTACAAATAGAAGGCATTTTATTAACGATGTACGACATGCGTTTGCGTTTAAGTAACCAAGTAGTAGAAGAAGTTAAAATGCATTTTCAGCAATTAGTTTTTGAAACCATTATACAACGTAATACTAAATTAAGCGAAGCGCCAAGTTTTGGAATTCCTGTTTTGCTTCACGATGCAGAAAGTAGGGGAGCCATTAATTACATGAATTTAGCTAAGGAAGTTTTGGTGAAAAATGGATTAATAGATGGTCAGAATAATGTGAGTAACGACACCACATCTCACAACTAAATTAATATTTTAAAATAGCAGAAGAAAGAATACACAATGAGTAACCCACGCAGAAACGCATTAGGAAGAGGATTAAGTGCATTACTTGAAAATGCAGCAACTGATTTTAATACCGCGGAATCAAAACCTGTAAATTCTATCAATGAAATTCTGATTTCTCAGGTTGAGGCAAACCCTTTTCAACCAAGAACAGATTTTAAAGCAGAGGAGTTAAATGAACTTGCTGAAAGCATCAAAATTCATGGTGTAATTCAACCAATTACTGTAAGAAAAGTTGGAGTTGATAGGTACCAATTAATTAGTGGAGAACGTAGAACCCGCGCCTCTAGAATAGCTGGTTTAGAAAAAATCCCCGCATATGTTCGTCTTGCCGATGACCAAGGTATGTTGGAAATGGCGTTGATTGAAAATATTCAACGCGAAAACTTAAATGCCATGGAAGTGGCTTTGAGTTACAAACGTTTGTTAGATGAGTGTAAATTAAATCAAGAAGAGTTAGGAAGTAGAGTTGGTAAAAACCGCAGTACGGTTAATAATTACATGCGTTTATTAAAATTACCCGATAATATTCAAGCATCGCTTCGCGATGATAAAATTTCAATGGGTCATGCACGTGCAATTATCAATATTGATAATGCTGATGAACAACAATTTTTGTTCAATGAAATGATTTTAAAAGATCTTTCAGTTCGTCAAGTAGAAGCATTGGTAAGAGAAGCAATGGAAAGAGCTAAAGAAGACCAAAGTAACATTGAAGACGAAAAACCAAAAAGTAAAAAAGCCGCTAAACCTGCATTAAATGAAATAGTGGTAGAATTTCAAAAATTATTATCTGAAAAGTTTGGTAACAAAATAAAAATTTCAAACGATGAAAAAGGCAAAGGAAATATTACCATTCCTTTTAAATCGGAGGCAGATTTGAATAGATTATTAGATATGCTTTCGTAAATTTTTATTTATTCATAAACCAAAATATTTACTTGAATTTATAATGAAATATTTTTTAATGATTGCTTGTATTTGTTTTGCTTTTCAAAGTAAAGCTCAGTCTTTTCAAGACACTCTTATTTTTACTCCTAAATTTACTAATATTCAAATATTTAATAGTGAAGGAAAGGTTGTAACTTTTGCTGATGCTAAAAAATTAGCTTTTAATGATTCAACTTCTTTAAAATATTTTAGAAAAGCACATTTAAATAAAGTATTTTCTAACATTATTGGTGGAGCAGGTGGTTTCTTAATTGGATTTAATATGTTTGGTGTTATACAAACTGGAAATAAATCTAGTTTAAATGCTTTATTAGTTGGAATTGGTTTAGTTGGTGTTTCAGCGCCTTTTGAAATAGGTGCTATCAAAAATACTAAAAAAGCAGTGCGGGCATACAATCATTCGGTTGTGAGTAAAATAAAATAGAAAATTATAATCCAATTTTTTATTCAGTTATACTTACATTTCTTTGGCTTTTCTTTCAACCAAATAAACACCTAAAATTGTCAATAACATGGAAATAATTAATTTGGTATTGATTGTTTTAATTAATTTTATTATTCCGATTTTAAAATTTTAATAGTGGTATTTTCATTTTCTAGGGTGTATATTTTTAAAAAATACATCCCTGTTTTTAAATCTGAAAGTTCAATTTCATTCCCTAATCCATTTATGTTTTGCTTCCATATTAAACTTCCAGCAAGCGAATAAATTTCCACTTTTTCTATTTTATTGTTTACACCATTTACACTTATATAATTCTTAAAAGGATTAGGGTAAACTTGTATATTGTTTGTTGTTTTGTTGATAGATTCAATATTTGTTGGATTTTTTCTTAATGAATTTGCCGAATAGCAACTTTGCAAATTTCTAATTAAGTCAAAATATTGTCCGTCAGAAAAATTAAATTTAGGATCGCTAATAATACTTCCATCAAAAATTGATGCACCAATTACTTTAGTTCCAATATTAAAATAATAAGTGTTTGTATTAGGATCAATTGCCGCTCCACCATTTACGGTATATCCACCTTTGCTTAATGTGTTTGACGATATCTGTGTTATAATACCTGAATTAGGATTGATGATTCCTAAGGTTTGAGTATTTGAATCTAATACTTCATAGGTACCATGCGAATCCGTAACAGTTTTAAAATAGTTTTTACCTATTAACCCATATATTTTGTTATCGGAACAATTGTACGCAAAATTTCCAAACGTAGAACCAAACGAATTATTAATAAGTACCTTGCTATAAACTAAACCAGTATAAATATCTAATCCTATGATGTGTAATCCGTCAGAATAATAATAAACCATTTGATATGGATCAATTG
>JBIILW010000105.1:0-6627 GCA_044338265.1 Bacteroidia bacterium
AGTTGTTGGCATTTGGTAACCAAATACGGGGTGTTGTTCAAATGTTACATTGTTCAACTCACCGTTTAACGCTGCTGTAATCATGGCACGGGTGAAAGATAATTTCATACGTGAACCAGTTCCATAAGCGCCACCACTCCAACCTGTGTTAATTAACCATACGTTTACGTTAGGATTGTCTTTTAATTTTTTGCCTAATAATTCAGCGTATTTTCCGGGGTGTAAAGGTAAAAAGGCTTTACCAAAACAAGCGGAGAAAGTAGCCGATGGCTCAGTAACTCCAGCTTCGGTTCCCGCTACTTTAGCAGTGTATCCGCTAATAAAACTGTACATAGCTTGGCCTACATTTAATTTAGAAATTGGAGGCAATACACCAAAAGCATCTGCTGTTAAAAAGAAAATGTTTTCTGGAGTTTTTCCTACCGAGGGTACAGCTATGTTATCAATTAAATTAATTGGATAAGCAGCACGTGTATTTTCAGTTACCGAAATATTGGTATAATCAACTGTTGAAGTTCCTGGAATAAAACGAGTGTTTTCAACCAATGAACCAAAACGGATGGCATCAAAAATTTGAGGCTCTTTTTCTTTGGTTAAGTCTACACATTTTGCATAGCAACCACCCTCAAAATTAAACACTGAATCTTCAGCCCAACCATGCTCATCGTCACCAATTAACTTACGATCAGGATCAGCACTTAATGTAGTTTTTCCCGTCCCTGATAAGCCAAAGAAAACAGCGGTATCGCCATTTTTACCAATATTTGCAGAGCAATGCATTGATAAAGTATTGCGTTCTTGAGGTAATACATAGTTTAACACAGTGAAAATACCTTTTTTCATTTCGCCTGTATAACCGCTACCACCTACTAAAATAATTTTTCTTGAAAAATCAATGATAGAGAAGTTATGTTGACGGGTTCCGTCTTCAGCAGCAATTGCTTTAAAGCTTGGTGCATTTAAAATTAACCATTCAGTTCCAAAATTAGCTAACTCGCTAGCTTCAGGACGAAGGAATAAATTATTGCAAAATAAATTGTGGTATGCAGTTTCATTTACAATAGTTACATTCAATCTGTAACGAGGGTCAGCACATGCATAAGCATGACGCATGTATACTTTTTTACCAGCATAATGAGCAATTACTTTGTTCATTAATTTTTCAAATTTATCGCTTTCGAAACGATTATTAACATCGCCCCACCAAACTGTATTTTCAGTTTTAGCATCCACTACACAAAATTTGTCTTTAGGCGATCGGCCCGTAAATTCACCGGTATCGGCCATTAAAGCACCAGTGTCTGTTAATAAGCCTTCGCCATTCATAATAGCATGTCTAACTAACTCAGCTGGGGTAAGGTTTTGGTGTGCAGATGAAGCGCTTTCCAAAATCCTATTTACGATTGAAATATTTGTCATAATTCAGGTTTTTAATAAATAATTGTATGCGAAAGTATTTTTTTATTTGATTTTAAAAAGCACTTTTTAATTTGAAACTGCTTGCAATGATTAAAATCAAAAAAGTATAATTGAAACTTCAGTTATTAAATTGATTTAATTTGTTCAATATCTTCAATGTTTTATAAGTACTGTGCAAAATTTTATTGCCTTGCAATTTGCTAAAAAAATTAAAATCATTTTTAAGTAAGTTTACTTCAATTGCAGTTCTTTTTACATTAAAAAGTAAGAACATTTATAGTCCCCAAATTTTTAAATAAAATAATTATATTCGCTCCTTCAAAAATAATTTAAAATTGAATGTTTGATAGAGAAAGACCTAGTTTTGAGGAAAGCAATAATGTAACAGTTCAAAGGTGTTTTTATGCTTATGAATTTTCTAAACCTTACATAGCAGATAAAATTACTGCAGATATTGGCTGTGCCGATGGATATGGAACGCAGTTTTTAGCCGATTTTACTAAATCGACAGTTGGTGTTGATTACAGTGAAATTACCATTGCAGAGGCAAGAGCAAAACACGCTAGTAAAACAAATTTGACCTTTAAAGCGGGAAAAGTACCTCCAATACCTTTGGAAGATGAAAGCATGGATGTAATTACTGCATTTCAATTTATTGAACATATTGAGCTTCGTAAAGCTTTTATGGAAGACGTAAAACGTGTGTTAAAGCCAGGAGGAATTTTCATTTGCACCACTCCAAATATTAAAATGAGCATTGCACGTAATCCGTTTCATGTGTTTGAATACACTTTTGACGAAATGCAAAAAGAAGCTGCTAGTGTTTTTTCGAGCATAGAATTGCAAGGATTACAAGGCAATGAAATAGTTAATAAATACTATGATGATAATTCAAAATGGGCAAAACGTATTTTAATGTTTGATCCGTTGGGTTTGCATAAATTAGTTCCTGCAAATTGGTTGATTGCTCCTTATAATTTTTTAACAAGTTTAATGCGTAAAAACTTGAAAGAAACTAACAACAATACGCTTACCATTACTTCAAAAGATTTCTTTTTAACAAAAGATAATTTGGATAAAACTTGGGATATTTATTTAATAGCTCACAAATAATTTATAAAATACAAAATGAAAGGTACAGGATTAGCTTTAGTTACACCATTTAAAAACGATTTTTCTATTGATTTTGATGCATTGTCAAACTTAATAGAACTTGTAATTAATGGAGGTGTAGAATATGTAGTTGCGTTAGGAACTACTGGCGAAAGTGTAACTTTAAACAAAGACGAAAAGAAGCAAGTTTACCAATTTATTCAACAGCAAGTAAAAGGCCGAGTGCAATGTGTAGCTGGCCTTGGCGGTAATTATACCGCTGAATTAGTTGATTATATTAAAGCTTTTGATTTTACAGGCTATGATGCCGTTCTTTCTGTGAGTCCGTATTACAACAAACCCAATCAAGAAGGAATTTTTCAGCATTTTATGCAAGTTGCTGAAGCTAGTTCAAAGCCAATTATTTTATACAATGTTCCAGGACGAACAGGAGGTAACATGACAGCTGATACAACTTTACGTTTGGCAAATGCTAATAGTAAATTTATAGCAGTAAAAGAGGCAAGTGGAAATTCGGAGCAATTCATGGATTTAATTCATCAAGCTCCAGCTGGTTTTTCGATAATTAGTGGCGATGATAATTTGACGGTTCCTTTTATTTCTATGGGAATGACAGGTGTGATTTCTGTTATTGGACAAGCCTATCCGCAAAAGTTTTCAAATATGGTGCGTGCGGCCTTAAATAATGATTTTGTAACTGCTCGTACTTTGCATTTTGAATTGTATAATGTTATGAAATCTATTTATTTAGATGGAAATCCGGGTGGAATTAAAGCACTTTTAAATCAAATGGGAATTTGTGAAAACATTGTTCGTTTGCCTTTGGTTCCGGTAAATCACTCAGCCCTCGAAACCATAAAAAAACATTTCAATGAAACTAAAGTATAATTCGGTATTTTTAATTTTCATTTTAGTTTTGGTTGTAGCATGTAATCAAAAACCGAAGGAACTTAAATGTAGTTATTATAAAATTTCTAATATAAAATACCCAATTGAAGGTGATAGTTCGTGTAGCTTCGCTTACGAGGCTTGTGTTCCTGTTTTTGAGGAAGGTAGCCAGCAATTAATAGATTCAATAAATACTTTTATAAGTCAAGCATTTTATGAACATGAAATCAAAACAACCGATTTAAAACAATTGGTTAAGGCCGAATCAGATAGTTTTTACCATGATTATTTACGTGACTTTTCAGATTTTAACGAAGTTGATTTTCCACTTACTTACAATTATAGCTATAAATTTAATGTTGCGTTTCACAATACTAAATATGTAACACTAAAAAACGAAAATTATTCATATACTGGCGGTGCACATGGTAATTATTCTACATTATATTATGTGTTTAATGCAGAAAATGGTAAGCTTTTGTCAGTAAATGATTTGGTAAGTGATACTTTAAAATTGCAAGAAATTGCAAAGCAACAGTTTTATAAACTTAAAAATATTGATTCAATTAAACCAATTAACGATCAAGGTTATTGGTTTGAGAAGAAAGTATTTTCCTTGAATAATAATTTGGGATTATTAAAAGACACTTTGATATTTAATTATAATCCTTATGAAATTACAAATTATGCAGAAGGACAAACGGAATTAAAAATTCCGATGAACTTGTTTAAGTAATTTTATCAGCTTAGTGCTTATTTAACAGTAATACAATGTTTTTTATTCAAATATAAAACTAAGATATATTAAAATGTATGCAATTTTATTGAATTAAAAACAAGTCAAAAAGCATAAAAAAAATTAAAATATATCAACTATCTATTTTTAAAATAAAAATAACGTATACTTGTAATATTATATGAAAAATTTCACATTATTTTTAATTCTTCAGTTAGTGGTTTTCGGTATGAAAGCCCAAAGTAATTTTGCTGTATATGGTAACGCGGGATTACCCGTAAACAATAATTTTAATAACACTCCAACACACAGTGCATATGCAGATTTTGGTTTTAGGTATTATTTCCACAAAGGTCTTTCTGTTTCACTAGAAACAAATACTGCTTTTTTCAAACAAAGTACGGATTTTACAAAAGCAAATGCAAATTACTTTACACAAACCAATGGTGTTGGTTTGGTAATAATGAACGAAACAAAAATTAGTTCACGTTCTCATATTGGAATAGGTATAGGAGGTTCAAATGGTTTTTTTTCTGGAAGGGCATACGCCCAAAATGAGTCATATTTTTATCAATTAAATCCTGGAGCACCACCTTCAATTAAAGATCCAGGTTATGGTATAAAGTTTTATCAAGAATTTTTGACTTTTAAAGCCCAAATTTTATACAAACATACTATTAATAAATTTTTAGATACTCAAATAGGTTTAAGTCATCATTTTTCACAGGGATACTTTTTAGATATGCATGCTGGTGATGTAAAAAATAGAAAATATGATGAATTTACCGTATTATTTGTAGGATTTGTATTTAAATTCAAAGAAAGTAAAAACCATATAAAAGGTTCTACTGGAGGTCAAAGAACTACTCCAATAAAATTAAGGTGTCCTTCATTTTAGATAGTAGAATTTTACCTTTTAATAACTCTTTAGTATTCAATTTCCAATTCAAGTAATTGTCTTAAAGTTGCTAAATCCGGGTTTTGTTCTACCATTTTGTTAAATTTATCTTCTACCGAAAGCGATTTTGTTTCCGGAATTATCGAATTATCTACTTCAAAATCTAAATTTATTTGCGTGTTTTTTAAATTTATTCTAAAAAACTGTAAAGCATTTAAACGTTGGTCTTCGCACAAAGTTTTTTCGTGGTTACTGGCAAAAATTACACTTATTTTATCGTTCTCGTGAATGACCAATTTGCGTTCTTTCATAAAGCTTAAACTCGCTTTATCAAGCTGAGCTATAAAAGCAATCCATACATTATTTAAATCGGTTTCAGTATAAGTTTCATTTTGATTTACAACTTCATTTTCAATTGAAGTTTCTAAGTCTTCATTGTTTGAAATAATGGTGTCTGATTTCAATTTTTCTGCAATTTGCTCTTTCTTTTGTAAGAATAAATCATCCGTTTTTTTACCGAACATTCCACCAGTTTTTGCAATTGGTGGCAATGGTATAGCCGCGGGTTTTGGCTCCTGAACCATGTTTGTAATTTCTGAAATTGGCTCAGTGGTAATTGTGTTAGTATCTTTATTTGCAGGCGTTTCCGCTGAATTACTAGCAGTATTTATAGTTGATTCCGCATTTTTATCAGAAGCAGAATCAGAAAAATCAACTATTTTTTTTTTAAGTCAACGTTACTGTTTTGTAAGTTGATATATGATTGAATATGGCTTAATTTCATTAAGCACAATTCTACGTGCAGCCTCGCATTTTTCGACGATTTATAATCGAGTTCACACTTGTTTAATAAATTCAATGCATTTAACATCAAAGCCGTATTACATGATTTGGCTTGCTCTAAAAATTTAACAGAAACACTTTGCGAAACTTCTAATAATCTTACGGTATCAGGGTGTTTGCAAACCATTAAATTGCGAATATGTTCACTGAATCCACCAATGAAATGTAAGGCATCAAAACCATTATTTAAAATATCATCGAACAATAAAAGTAAGCCTGCTAAATCTTCGTTTAGCAATAAATTTACAGCTTTAAAATAATAATCGTAATCAAGTATATTTAAGTTATTAATTACGTCTTGGTACTTAATATCATTTCCGCTAAAACTTACAATTCTATCAAAAATTGAAAGTGCATCACGCATGGCGCCATCCGCTTTTTGAGCAATGATATGCAAGGCATCATCTTCAGCTATGATATTCTCTTTATCGCAAATTTCACGTAATTGTTTTACCGCATCATCAATTTTTATTCTGTGAAAATCAAAAACCTGACAACGAGAAATAATGGTTGGCAAAATCTTGTGTTTTTCAGTAGTTGCTAGTATGAATTTAGCGTAAGGAGGCGGCTCTTCTAAGGTTTTTAAAAATGCATTGAAGGCATTTGCACTTAGCATGTGAACCTCATCAATGATGTATATTTTATAAGTTGCTCCTTGTGGTGCATAACGAACTTGATCAACCAAAGCCCTGATATCATCTACAGAGTTATTGCTGGCTGCATCTAATTC
>JBIILW010000137.1:0-5504 GCA_044338265.1 Bacteroidia bacterium
GTCAAAACCGGGACCAAGTGGGAGCCCTTTAACTTACAGAACTTTTTTATGGGGAGATGGTGGTTTTGACAATACTGCAATTACCAATAAAACACTTTGCCACAGTTATACAAACTTGTTGGGAAGTACCAATTCATTGGTAATAGAAGTTACAGATGCCAATAATTGTTTAACTCGAGTTGAACTAAATAATGCCATTGTAATTAGACCAAAACCAAGTTCAATTAGTTTTTATACGCAATATGTTCCTCAGTGTAATGTTACCCCAGTTACTTTTTTAAACACATCGGTTTTGGCCTTGTCAAAAGTTAAAAAATTTACTTGGGATTTTGGCGATGGAACTGCTGATTCATCAAGCACTAAATGGACCAATTTTGTTCATATTTACACCCAAGGAGGATTTTTTTCACCAAGGCTAACAATAACAGATTTAAACGATTGTGTGCAAACATATTTATTATATAATGGCGCTCAAAACGTAAAATTAGATAGTACTATAACAGTTCGTAGCGATAGTAAATGCTTTAGTCAGCAAAACTATAGCTTTTCGGTTCCTAATTCTGCTGGCGCAAAAATTTATTGGGCTATTTATGACTCACAAAATAAATTTTTTGATACTTTAATTTATGATGCATTCTCTCAACAACCAAATAGAAGATTTAGTTGTGGACAATACAAAGTGAAAGTTTATATTGTGATGGGTAGTTGCAAAGTTCAAATTGATACGTTAATTGATGTTTATGGGCCAAATACCATTTTAACAAACGATACAGTTAAAGCCATTAATTCAGCTCAATGCAGTTCAAAAGATACGGTGTATTTTAGAACGCCTCCACCAGAAATTTCATGTTTTTATAAAAATGTTACTAATTGGCTTTGGGATTTTGATGATACCTATGCACCTCCTTGCACCACAGATACAAAAAATGGAATAAACGTTGGAAGGAACTGTAGATATAGTAAAGATAGCATTAGAGTTAATCACAAATATGATTCAACAGTTACTAAATGTTATACTGTTAGACTTACCATTTCGGACCCAATAAGGAATTGTAGCGATAGTGATTCAACACTTGTAGTCATGGGTCAGCCCAACGCACAACCAAATTTACCTGCTAGAAAAGGTTTGTATTATTATACCATTCCACCTGGAAAAGATCTTCCTCCATTGAATTGTTATACAAGTACTTTTATGTTTCAATTTGATGAAACTTTACCAGATTGTGGGCGAGAAAAAATTTGGATAAATATTGATTCCGCTGCAGGAAAAAATAATTGGGATTCGGTAAAATCTTCTGACAATTTTTATATGAATAGGTACTCAAATACTGCCGATTCGAACGGATGGGTAACAGTTGGTTTAATTATAAAAAATGGAATTTGTTACGACACAGCTTGGTATCATCACATGTTTCAATTAATAAAAATAAAACCTCAATTTACCACAAAAATTGAAGGAACATGCGCACCTTATAAAGTTACTATTATTCTACTCGATTCAATTCAAGACAGTTTAACAACAGCAAGAATTAGTTTTGATGGCATTGATAGTATACAAAATTTTACTACCACTCAAAATGTAATACATCAAAAATCCTATGTTTTTAAAACCATGGGAATTAAAAAACTCAAAGTAACTTTAACCAATAGAAAAGGCTGTTCTCAATCATATGATACCACTTTATATTTAGGATTTTATGCTGGGGTAAATTTTAAAAAACCAATTGTTTGTTTAAACGATTCCGTGGCATTTTTAGATAGCATTGATTATAATTCTCGTTATACAGGTTATTGGCGAATGAGCAGCCGTGCAAATTTTGAAAAAATATCATGGAATTTTGGTGATACCAATATATTTACAAAAACAGGTCCATTGCCTAGGCATAAATATAAATATTTTGGCAATTACACCATAAAAATAGCTGTGCAAGATAGTATGGGTTGTAGAGATACCATAACTGTTAAAGATAAAATAAAGGTTTTAGATGTAAAAGCAGGTATCAGTCCAATAAGTGGAAATTTAATTTGCGCGCCTAAAATTATTCCTTTTTTAGACAATTCTAAAATTTTAGATTCATCGTATATTACTGGTATTTCAAAAAACGATAGTATTGTAAAATGGCGTTGGAATTTTGGCGATTTAAAAGTGGAGAGTTTACTGAAAAATCCGCTACATGATTATACAAGCAATGGAACTTTTACAGTAAAACTAGTAGTATTAACACAAAATGGCTGCACCGACAGTATTTTGTTGCCTTTAACAATTAAAGGTCCAAAACCATTTTATACTTTTGCCAGTGGCGATACTTTAGGATGCAGTCCAGTAAAATTAAAACTGAACAATACCACAGGAGTTCAATTACAAAGTTGGCAATGGACTGTGAATGGACCAACTAATTTTATTTTGTCAACCGATAAAGATACTGCTACCAATTTTACTTTGGTAAAATCAGGAAGGTACAGACTTTTATTATTAGGAACCGACTCTTTAGTAAATGAAGTTACAGGACAAACTATTTATTGTACATCGGTTTATCCTGATACTTTGAATCCAAATTCTCGTCCGGTATATGTTACCGTTTTCGATAAACCAAAAGTTAATTTAATTGGACCAGATAGTGTTTGCCCTAATGAAATATTTACATTAACAGCAAGAGCCGATACATTGTATAGTCAGTTTTTATGGCAAACAAGTACTGGTTTTAGTTCAGGAATAAAACCAAGAATCGACACTACTTTTAACTATAGTTTTAAAGATACAGGGAATTATTTTGTTAAATTAATTCCTACACCAAAAATTAATATTACTTGTATTGATACCGCTATACACGCCATTTATGTTAGAAATATAAAAGCAGATTTTGATATCAATGCAGCCAATACTCCTTTGTATACATTTGTAAATAAATCAACAAATGCCACCAATTATTATTGGAATTTTGGCCAGCCTAGTTCAGGTACAAACAATGTTTCAAATAGCCAAAATCCAACCCACGATTACAAAAGTTTAAACGATAGTTTTAAAGTATGTTTAGTAGTAAAAAATTTAGCTGATTGTTACGACACTACATGTAAAATTATTATTCCAGTATCGCGTTTAATTCAAGTTCCAAATGTATTTACTCCTAATGGTGACGGAATAAATGATGCATTTGATATTGATATTTTAGGGGAAGCTTTTTATGAAATAAAAATTTATAACCGTTGGGGAAATAAAGTTTTTGAGGGCAATTCCGATGGAAAAGGAAATGATGGAAATAATTGGAATGGGAAAACCGATAATGATGGTTTGCCAAATTCCGCTGGTGTATATTTTTATACTTTTAAATATAAATTTGATTTAAACGACAGTGAAAAAACATTGCATGGCACCATCACTTTAATTAACGAGTAGTGTTTTAAAATGAAAAACGAAGAAATTGCACTTAAATGGTTTGAAGCATTTAACCAACATCATTTAGAAAACTTATTGGGTTTATACCATGAAAATGCCAAACATTTTAGTCCAAAACTAAAAATAAGATTGCCAGAAACAAACGGACTTATTATTGGGAAAAATGCCCTTAAAACTTGGTGGGAAGATGCTTTTTTAAGGTTGCCAAATTTGCATTATGCTGTAACTAGTTTAACAGCAAATAACCAAAGAGTATTTATGGAATATATAAGGAAAGTTCCAAACGAAGATGACATGTTAGTGGCTGAAGTTTTGGAAATAGAAAATGGGAAAATAATAGCATCTAGGGTTTATCATGGGTAAATAGCTGTATTCCTAAACATGAAATTCCGTACTTTTTTATTGCTTTTTATTACGCTCATAAACTTGCTTTTTTTAAGCAGTTGCCATAGGCGATATTGGTATAGATCATTTGTTTGGTCAAATTCCAAAAATGATATTCCAGTGAATATTTCAATCATTAACGAGAGTCCAAAAGCAATTTCCCCTGAATTTCAAAAAATAATATTGGCTACTTGCCAAAAACAATTACTAAAAAAAGGATACAAATTAACTGAGAAAAAAGTTTCTTTTCAGTTCAATTTAAAACTAAAAGTGGAATCATATTCGGTAAGTGGATTAGCACATATTGGCGGGGAAAGAACATCGCTAATTCCATATTTTAATAAAGATGTGCAAGCGCTGTTATTGGAATGTAATTTAATTCAAACCAAAAAGGATTTGAAATGGAAAGTATGGGAAAATCAAAACGATTTGTATTTTTTCAATATTCAAAAACGTGATTTGAGGAGAAGTAAAAGCATGGTAAAGTATTTAATTAGAAGTGCAAAATAATTGTTTGAACCTAGTTGTTTTTTTATAACTACCCTAAATAAATACCATTTATCTTTTGGCAAATTCGTTTGAAAAAATAGTTAGGCTGAAGTATTTTTTATAAATATATTGCCTAATAATTTAAAACAATCAATTTATTTATGAAACAATTTTTCAAATTCATGTTTGCTAGCATGTTAGGCTTTGTTATTAGCGGAGTAATACTCATTTTTGTGTTGGTAGGTGCAATTGCGGGTTTGGCTTCTAAAGGCAATAAACAAGAAGTAAATGTTGAAACCAATTCCATTTTAAAACTTAACTTAAACTATGCTATTCCTGAAAGAACCAGTAATAATTCGTTTAAAAACTTTAATTTTCAAACGTTTGAAAGCAGAAATGATTTAGGCTTAGACGATGTTTTAAAAAATATAAAAAAGGCTGCAGCTGATGACAATGTAAAAGGTATTTATCTAGAATTAGGTATCAACATGAACAGTTTTGCTACATTAGAAGAAATTAGAAATGAACTAATTGCCTTTAAAAAATCGGAAAAGTTTGTAGTAGCTTATGGCGAATTGGCTGATCAAAAATCATATTATTTATGTTCAATAGCCGATAAAGTTTATTTGAATCCAGCAGGAGAATTGGTCTTAAATGGATTATCGAATAGTGTGATGTATTTGAAAAACATGTTTGAAAAAATTGGGGTAAATCCAGAATTGATACGTCATGGAAAATTCAAATCGGCCGGAGAACCTTTAATTGCTGATAAAATGAGTGATGCCAACAGAGAACAAATCAGTTCATATTTAGGAAGCTTGTACCATACCATGGTAAATGGCATTGCTACCGCACGAAAAAAACAAGAAAGTGAAGTAGAAAATATAATCAATCAACTATTAATTCAACACCCAGAAGATGCAGTAAAATTAGGAATGGTCGATGGTTTAAAGTACGATGATGAAATGGAAACTGAATTAAAAAAATTGATGGGCAATGATGAAAATTTGAAATTTGAAACTTTAGAAAAATACAGCAATACTCCAAATATTAATGTGAGTACAAGTGAAGATAAAATAGCAATTATTTATTGCGACGGTGAAATAGTAAGTGGCGAAAGTGGTGATGACAATATGGGAAGCGAAACCATTGCCAAGGCAATAAAAAAAGTAAGATTAGACGATCATTATAAAGCAATTGTTTTACGTATCAATTCACCTGGCGGAAGTGCCATGGC